>NZ_JBBMEY010000025.1:0-29462 GCF_040096285.1 Ruminococcoides intestinihominis
ACTGAAGGAGGGAAAAACTATAAATTAGATGAATTAATCGGTTATTATCTAATTTATCTACATTACATAATCAACCCTACAAACCCAAATTTGTAGAACTGATTTATTTTAACCAACAGACAAAATTGAAAAAACAAATTTATTTTATAAAGAATAACTTATAATAATGTATAGTTACTAACATTTCTTTCACTATATGTGGAAAATTAAATAGGCATAAGAAAAGGCACTTCAAATGAAGTGCCTTAAAACTTAATATGTAATTATCTTACAACAACTTTGCATTTTGCAGTTTTTTTACTACCATCGGTAGTTTTGCAATATACATAGCTCATACCTTTTCTAACAGCTTTAACCTTGCCGTTAGAAATTTTTAGGACCTTTCTGTTAGAAACAGACCACTTAACTCTTTTGTTATCTGTTGTTGCCGGAGAAACAGTAGCCTTAAACTTATAAGTCTTGTTTCTCTTTAGTGCTAGTGTATTTCTGTTTAGCTTAACAGAAGAGGCTAATCTCTTAGTTACAGTAGAAATATTTAACTTACGGTACTGACTGTGAGCACCTGTTCTACCATAGTTAGTGCCATCAGTAGCATCAAGACAAATTAGGTTAAGAGAAGTTTTCATAGAACCTTTGCCTGTAATCTTAAACTTCATAGAAATAAGGTTAGTTGCTTTCTTGAAGTTCATAGGTTTCATAATACAAACTGCATTAAAACGAATTTGTCTTGTAAGGTTGTGGTTTTCTACGAAAGAACCTTTCTTCATTTCTGAACTGTATGAAACATTCATTAACTTTAGTCCACCGGTGTAGTCAACATGAGCTTGAATATCTTCCATTAATTTTGGTGCTTTAATTCTGTATGTAACAGTTACAATCTGTCCCTTGCTTACTGCTTTACCGTTAAGTGTAGTTGCCTTTGCACTTGCAGGGAAACCAACAATAAACATAGTTGAAAGGATGATAACTGTTAGCATTGATGAAATAAACTTTTTCAAATCTTTCACCTCCTTATTCTCAATTATAAATGTTTAAAAGGATTATTGCAATGTTGCTATTGACCAAATTTATATTTAGTTTTTGGTGATAATATATAAAAAAACACCCACCAAAATCGGTGGGTGTAGAAATATTGAAAATATGGGTTAATTATTCAATAATTGATGTACCTGTCATTTCTTCAGGCTGAGGTAGACCAAGAATTTTTAACATTGTTGGAGCAATGTCAGCTAGCTTGCCACCTTCACGAAGAGTACAAGGATAATTAACAACACAGAATGGAACCGGGTTTGTTGTATGAGCAGTAAATGGAGAACCATCTTCTTCATACATCTTATCAGCATTACCATGGTCAGCAGTGATAAGAGCCACACCGTCCATTTTCTTAATTGCGTCAACAACTTTACCTGCACAAGTATCAACTGCTTCTACTGCACTACAAGCAGCAGGGAAGATACCTGTATGACCAACCATATCACAGTTAGCAAAGTTAAGGATAATCATATCGTACTTGCCACTCTTGATAGCGTCACAGCACTTGTCACATACTTCATATGCTGACATTTCAGGCTGTAGGTCATAAGTTGCAACCTTTGGTGACTTAACAAGAATTCTGTCTTCATTTTCGTACTGCTTTTCAACACCACCGTTAAAGAAGAATGTTACATGAGCGTACTTTTCTGTTTCAGCAATTCTTAGTTGAGTCATACCGTTGTTAGCTACATATTCACCTAGTGTGTTTACAAGTGCCTCAGGTTTAAATGCAACTTCTACATTAGGCATTGTTGCATCATACTGAGTCATACATACAAATGTTAGTGGGAAGAAACCGTTCTTTCTTTCAAAACCGTCAAAGCTTTCATCAACAAGTGTTCTTGTGATTTCTCTTGCTCTGTCAGGTCTGAAGTTAAAGAATACAACAGAGTCATTAGCCTTGATTGTATCGCCACCTTCAATAACTGTAGGTAGTACGAATTCATCAGTAGTGTCTTTGTCGTAAGAAGCCTGTACTGCATTAGGAGCAGTATCAGCCTTTTCACCTTCGCCATATACCATTGCAGAATAAGCCTTTTCAACTCTATCCCAACGGTTATCTCTATCCATAGCGTAGTATCTACCCATAACAGTAGCAATTTTACCTACGCCAATCTTAGCCATTTCTTCTTCACATTCAACAACAAAGTCCTTAGCAGATGATGGTGGAACATCTCTACCGTCTAGGAATGCGTGAACATAAACCTTCTTAAGACCTGCCTTCTTAGCTAGTTCTAGTAGGCCGTATAGGTGAGTGTTGTGTGAGTGAACACCACCGTTAGATAGCAGACCCATTAGGTGTAGTGAAGAATCATTGTTCTTAGCATTTTCAATAGCCTTAGTTAGAGCTTCATTCTGGAAGAAGTCACCGTCTTCAATAGACTTAGTGATTCTTGTTAGTTCCTGATATACAACTCTACCGGCACCAATGTTTGTATGACCAACTTCTGAGTTACCCATCTGACCATCAGGAAGACCAACATCCATACCTGATGCACCGATTTTTGTAATAGGGTTTTCACCAAAGATTTTGCCTAGGTTTGGAGTCTTGGCAGAAACGATAGCGTTACCTGCGTCAAGAGAAATACCGAAACCGTCTAAAATCATTAGGATTAATGGTTTTTTCATAATAATCAATTCCTTATATTTAAATCAAAATTACTTAGATGCAGCAGCAACGATTGGCTGGAACTTTTCAGCAACTAGAGAAGCACCACCGATTAGACCACCGTCAACATCAGTCTTTGAAAGTAGTTCTTCACAGTTACCTGCGTTCATAGAACCACCGTACTGAATTGTAACTGCGTCAGCAACTTCCTGACCATATAGCTTAGCAAGTGTTGCACGGATGAAAGCACAAACTTCTTCAGCCTGATCAGCAGTAGCAGTCTTACCTGTACCGATAGCCCATACAGGTTCGTAAGCGATAACAGTCTTCTTAACATCTTCAGCAGAAACATCGAATAGGTCAAGCTTAATCTGTCTTGCGATAACTTCTTCAGTAATGTCACATTCTCTTTCCCATAGAAGTTCACCAACACATACGATTGGCTTTAGACCATGAGCTAGAGCGGCCTTTGTTCTCTTGTTAACAGTTTCATCTGTTTCGCCAAAGTACTGTCTTCTTTCGCTATGACCTAGAACAACATAAGGAACACCCATTTCAGCTAGCATCTTAGCTGAGATTTCGCCTGTGAAAGCACCACTTTCTTCCCAGTGACAGTTTTCTGCACCGATCTGAATATTTGTGCCTTCTGTAGCTTCTAGTGCAACTGTTAGGTCAACGAATGGTACACAAGCGATAACTTCACAGTCAGCATCTTTAACCATAGGAGCTAGTTCTGTTAGTAGAGCCTTAGCTTCTGATGGAGTTTTGTTCATTTTCCAGTTACCGGCAATAATTGCCTTTCTTTTACTCTTATCCATTATGAATAATTCCTTTCAAAATAAAATATTAAAAATATTTATGTAAGGGCAGACTGTTGTCTGCCCCCTTTATAATCTAAAATTATTTGTCAGCGATTACATCAATACCAGGTAGAACCTTGCCTTCTAGATATTCTAGAGAAGCACCACCACCTGTTGAGATGTGGCTCATCTTGTCAGCAAAACCTAGCTGAATTACAGCAGCAGCTGAGTCACCGCCACCGATGATTGTTGTAGCGTCTGTTTCTGCAAGAGCCTTAGCAACTGCGATTGTACCCTTTGCAAGAGTTGGGTTTTCGAATACGCCCATAGGACCGTTCCATACAACTGTCTTAGCAGACTTAACTGCTTCAGCAAATAGTTTCTGAGTTTCTGTACCGATGTCCAGACCTTCCTTATCAGCAGGAATTTCTGTAGCAGGAACAACCTTAACTTCGATTGGAGCATCAATTGGGTCAGGGAAACCGTCACCGATTGTTGTGTCAACAGGAAGAAGAAGTTTCTTACCTAGCTTTTCAGCCTTTTCCATCATTTCCTTACAGTAGTCAATCTTGCTATCGTCAACAAGAGAAAGACCAACTTCATAACCCTTAGCCTTTAGGAATGTGTAAGCCATACCACCACCGATGATAAGTGTGTCACACTTTTCTAGTAGGTTAGAGATAACATTTAGCTTATCAGCAACCTTTGCACCACCAAGGATAGCAACGAAAGGTCTTACTGGGTTTTCAACTGCGTTACCTAGGTAGTTGATTTCCTTCTGCATTAGGTAACCAACAGCAGTATCTTTAATGTGCTTTGTAACACCGGCAGTTGAGCAGTGAGCTCTGTGAGCTGAACCGAAAGCATCCATAACGAAACAATCAGCTAGTGAAGCTAGTTCTGTTGAGAATGGTTCTTCATTCTTTGTTTCTTCTTTTCTAAATCTTGTGTTCTGTAGTAGAACAACATCGCCGTCCTTCATATTTGCAACAGCGTTCTTTGCATTTTCGCCAACAACTTCGTCATCAGCAGCAAATACAACTTCCTTGCCTAGTAGTTCAGAAAGTCTAACTGCAACAGGTGCTAGAGAGAACTTTTCTTCAGGACCGTTCTTTGGCTTACCAAGGTGAGAGCAAAGGATAACCTTGCCACCGTCATTCATAATTTTTTTGATTGTTGGTAAAGCAGCTGTAATTCTGTTGTCGTTTGTGATAACGCCATCCTTTAGAGGTACGTTAAAGTCGCAACGGCAAAGAACCTTTTTGCCAGCGTAATTTACATCATCAACTGTAACTTTGTTTAAACCCATATTTAAACATCCTTTCAAATAAATTACTTATTAAAATCTGTTCCCAGATATAGTTAATTATATAACAATTTTGTAATGGTTTCAATAGATATAATGATTTTATCCCTACTTTTTTCAGAAATTTTTAGATATTTTTCAGTTATTTTGGGGATAATAAAATTATGCATAAATTTATGTAAAATAAAAGAAAATTATATGTTCTTATTCCCAGTGATGTCTGTGTAGCTGACCATGAGTGAGAAGTGCAGGGTAGTCCCATTGTCTCAGCACTTCATAGGCAGCAATAGCAACTGAGTTGCTAAGGTTTAGACTTCTTGCATCTTTAACCATAGGAATACGAACACAACTTTCTTTGTGTTCCATTAATAAATGTTCAGGCAGTCCTCTTGTTTCCTTGCCGAAAAGCAAGTAACAGTTGTCAGGATACTGAACTTCTGTATGTTTATACAGTGCTTTAGTGGTGTACATAAAGTATTTTGCACCTTTAGTTTTCTCTAAAAAATCATCAAGACTATCGTAGTAAGTTATATCCAGTAAATCCCAATAATCAAGACCGGCTCTCTTTACTGTTTTGTCTGTAATCTGAAAGCCAAGTGGTCGTACAAGATGTAACCTTGCACCTGTTGCAGCACAGGTACGAGCAATGTTGCCTGTATTTTGTGGAATTTCCGGTTCAACCAGTACAATATTCAGTGTTGCCAAAATAATCACCTCTATTCTTAATTATATACTAAATTGAAAAATAGTACAACATTCCTAAATTGGTTTTCATTCACTTTTATATAATTTTGTATTTAGGTAAAAATACTGATGGGAGGTGATTAAATGAATAACGGTGGAATGATGAAAGGTATTTGTGTTGGTTTAATGTCCGGTATTGCAGTAGGTATGATTGGTGAAAAGATGATGGACAATACCAAAATTAAAAAGCCTATGAAAAAGAAAATGAACAAGGCTATTCACGCAATGGAAGAAATGGTGGATACAGCATCATATATGTTTAAATAAAAAAATCCCACAACTATTTTTACTTAGTTGTGGGATAAATTTTAGTCTTTTCTAATGAAATAATCTTTCAAACATTTTGCAATAAATAATGCAGTAATAAAGAAGAGTATCTGTAAGAATGTAAAGCTACTGTCACTTATGAAAGCTACAATTAAAGAAATAATTGTGATTACAATAAATGATGCAGTGATAAGATACATAGTAACTTTACTTTCTTTTCCTACTTGATTAAATAGGTAGTAGGTAAAGAAGAACAGTAGTAGGATAATCGGCAAGAAAATCACACCTAAAACTAATGTACCGTTATATAGATTTAAGAAGTATGGATTGCCACCCATTAATGTTGAAGTTTCTGTCTGTATAGTAGAGGACAATGCATTTAACATATGTGAAATGCTAAATAAGTTTTCCTTATCAATATAGTTATATACAAGATGGAAATCTTTTAAAGCTATGTAGAACAGTACAAAAATGGCTAAAGGTAAAATTAAGAAAATTATTAACCTAAGTATTAGTGACGGTATGTTATTTCTTATGAATTTACATAAGTAATTTTCATTGTGTTTTTCTTTGATAAATCTATAGGTTGAACCTAGGTTATTAAGCCATAGTCTGATTAAATATACTGATGTGATAATAGTTAAGATTAATGAAATAATTGCAGTGAAATCATTTACGGCTAAATTCTTTTCATCAAAATTAACTCTCTGAAAATTATCAAAACCTAAGAAGTAGAATTGTCTTCTGGAGTCACTACCGTCAATACAGCTTACAGCAGTTAACTTTTCTTTTTCATAGTTATCTGTACTTGTGTAGTTAATGTAAACTCTCTCTTTATTGTCCTTAAAAAAGTCATTAACAGTACCTTTTTTGTCATCGTAAACACCTGTGATACGGTATCTTTCATCATTCATTATAAAGGTTTTACCTATCGGTGACTTGCCCTCAGCAATTTTTTTACCGAAGGTTTTGCTGACTACTGCAGTTTTGCTTTTTTCCTTTTCCATAACATTTGTGATACCCTCATCAGTATAAGAAATGTTATTGTACTTTAGATAGTTGTGATTGATTAGCACCGGTGTAATTTTTGTATTATTTACACTAGTTGTACTAAGCTCACTGCAAAATGAAGTATCCTTAAAATCTTCATACTTTTTTACTAGTTTTTCATAGTCCTTAATAGTAGCCTTGCTTTTGCCCTTTGATGCTACATTTTGAATACTGATAACTGTGTTTTTGTTTTGGCTTTTATAGTTGTTGATTACATATGTAAATGTTGAGATTGATGTAATAAGCAGTAAAGCAACAACTATGAAAGATATAATTCTTTTCTTTATCATAATACATCTGCCTTTACTAAAACTTGTTCGCCTACTTTTAGGTCTTTGTCACTGTCTATAATTGCTAAAAAGCCGGTATCTTCTCTAGTTATTTCGGTATATAAACCGTTTTGGTTAAGTATGTCAATTTGTTTTTTTGCTACAATGTAGTTGCCATCTGTGTTTTTGATAACATAATAAACTTCACCATTGTGTATTGATGAAGTTGGTATTAATGTATTACCACCTTGTGGGTCGTAGTAGGTATCGTCGTCATCATCAATTAAGTATCCTGTATTGGTTGTTGCTACTGTAACAGTAGGGTAAAGTAAAGCATCTATCTTAGTTGATAGATAAGTTAACCCACCGATTACCAGAAAGAAAATTATTGCAAAAGCCACAATACCTTTTTGAAATTTTACACGCATATTTTTCTTTTCCATAGTTATATCCTCGAAAATGAACTTCTAACATCTTTTTCACCTAAGAAGTAGATGATTAAAGCCGGTATCATAAACATTACACCACAAGCAAAAATAATATTTACATCAGCAGTATCAACAGAAAGTGAAACTGATAGTGGGTACTTTGCTTTGTCTGTAAAGTAAATTAACGGTTGTTCAACAACACCCCATGTATCTACAAATGTCAGTAGTGCAAGGGATACTAGACCACCTCGTATTTGAGGCAGAATAATCTGGAAGAATATTCTAAAATATGATGCACCGTCAACTCTTGCAGCCTCTATTGATGAGTCGGAAATATATCTTACACTTTGTCTTAGTAAGCAAATTCCAAATGCTGAGAATGTACCCGGAAGAATAATGCTCATAACATTGTTAAGTAAATCTAACTTTTGATACATAAAGTAGCTAGGCACAAGTGTTACCTGAATAGGTAAGATAAGGAATATCATATATACAAAGAATAGCTTATCTCTACCGGGAAATTTTAGCTTACCGAAAGCAAAGGCAGCTAGGGAAGATACAATTAACTGACCTACAACTGTAGGTACTGTAATTAATACAGAGTTCCAAAATTCCTTTAAGTAGTCACCGTTTCTAAAGAACACCTTGTAGAATTGTTCAAGTGAAAAATGTTCCGGTATCAGTTTAAAGGATGCATACTGACCGGTTGTAAAGTCAAGCATAGAGGAAACCTCTTTACTTGACATAAATGAGCTTATAACCATAAACACAACCGGCATTAAGAAAATAAGTGTCAGCACAATTAGCAACAAATATTTTAACGATTTTTTTATTGTAAATTTCTTTTTCATTTTATCCTCATTCTAAATAATCTGACTTTCTCTCATACATAAAGAATGCTAACATAATACCAATGAAAATAATTGACATTACAATGGCTGATGAAGATAGCTGAGAGTAGTTAAAGTTGTTGTAGTTGTTGTTTATAAAGTTCTGTAGAAAGTAAACATTCTCATTTGGGTATGTACCAAACAGTGAGAATGACTCTCTGAACATTCTAAATGAATTGATAACTGCCATTAAGAATACAAAGAATGTTGTTGGAGTGATAAGTGGTAAAGTGATTTTTACTGTTGTTCTAAAGCTACTTGCACCCTCAAGATAAGCACTTTCGTGAACTGACTTCGGTAGATTGGCAAGTCCTGCAGTAAAGAGTATTACACAGAAACCACAGTTTTTCCATATGTAAATCAGGATAATCATTACCATAGAAAATCCACTGCTAAAGAAATGAACTGTATCAAAACCAAGTGAATTAAGAATATTGTTGATTACACCATAATCGTTAAATAACATTTGCCAAATATAAATTAGGGATGCTGCCGGAATTACAATGGGCATTAAATATGCACTTCTAAAGAAAGAAGTTATTTTCTCAAAACTATTTAAAAATTGAGCAATCAAGAAAGAAATAATCATCAGTAACGGAATTGCTACAACTGTAAAAATCATAGTATTCTTTAGTGCATACAGAAATGATTTGTTCTTAAAAATTGCTATGTAGTTGTCCAGTCCTGCAAAATGCCCACCTGACATTAAGCTGTTGTATATACACATTATGTATGGAACTGCATAAAAAACTGTAATACCTATTAATGATGGCAACAAAAATAAATATGCCCATACCGTTTGTTTTTTCTCAAATTTCATAGTACACCTTATTCATATAAATAAATTTTTGTTTTACTGTTTAGGTTTGCAATAAAATTGTCAATAGAGATTTTGTCCTGCAAATAATCATCAACTAATGAGCCGATTACCTTGTCGTTGTAGTAACCGTCTCTGATTTCATAGGTGTTGATACTGTTAATGTAGGATGCGTATTTATCCATAAAACTATCTTGTTCCTTAATTTTATCAAAATCGGCACCACCATAAGAAAAACTACTTAAGGAATTATTTAGTGCATCTTTGTTAACGGTAATGTTGTATGTATCACCATAAGTTGAGTCAAAGGTAATGAATCTTTGCATTCTTTCACCTAAAGAGTATTTGATAAATTCAAAGGCTTTTTCTTTTTTTTTACTATTATTGTTTATCATAAAGCCACAACTAATAGTAGCTCTTGATTGATTTTCCTTTTCTGTAATACCGCTGATAAATGTTGATTGGATTGAGCTATTTACCATATCAGTAAAGGATGATTCTTCTTTGCCATATACAAAATCGTAAAATAACTTTTCATTTTCCTTTTGACTTTTGTCATGGTCATAACCATAGGCTGAGTAATATTCTTCGGCATACTTTTCTAACTGTTCATCAGAAATTTTGTCATAAGAAAATGTATCGGTACCTAAACCTGACATATGAGTTAAGCTAAAGTTATATGGTGTATAGATACCTGTTTCTTTATCGGTAGTACCCTTAGAAAGTAAACATTCACTTTTGCTTAGGTCTTTAGTAGTTTTAGTATCTGCAATAGATTTCTTTACTAACTTTTTAAGAGACTCTATAGTGCTTTTAAATTTTTTAGTTTCAAAATCAGTTGTATAGTCCGTTTTGTTAATGTTGTCATTAATGTACTGCAAGATAATTTCTTTTGAACTGGAATAGCTATCTGTTAAGCTAAGGTTATTGCTATTGTTAGCAAATTTCTTTAGCTTGTTGTTAATATTGCTATAGGTTAGCCTTGTGTTGGTAGCAAGGTCATAGTCCTTAAATAAAGCTGAGTTTGAGATATAAATATCGGGTTCAATCAGCATAGGCATCATATACCTTTTGCCTTTGAAAACACCTGTATCCATAAGTGTATTGTCATAATCATCAAGGTTGATTTTTCTTTCACTTTTATCATTTTTTAAAAGTGTATTCATATCAGCAAAAGCACCTTGATTAATCAGTTTTGAAATAGGTAGTTCATTGTCCAATATAATAATATCAGGGCCACCACCTGCCATTATTTCTGTTGACATTTGTTGTATCATTCTATCTCGTGACGAGAAAGAAACAACCTTTACACTGTATTCACCCATTTTGTTTAAGGAACAGTAGTTGTTATACATATGTACCATATCAAGTAGGGGATAGTAGAATTTAGTGTCTTGGTCATAATGTAAATCTTTATTGTCCGGGTCAACATAAGTGTAGATTGTAACTCTGTCACTACTGTTTAGTTCTTCTTGGTTTAGGTTTGTGCCTTTGGTGATGTATTCATCACTGTTTGAACAGGCAACTGTTGTAAACAAAGTACAAACTAAAAGTACAGACAAAATCATTTTTGAAAAAATTCTTCTTTTCATAATAATATTACCTTTCACATAATTACGATAATTATATCACTAAATATGGATAAATTGTGTATAATTATTAATAAAATTCGAACAAAATGCAATTTTGTGAGATATTATGAAAACTGTTAATTGCTTTTGTGCAAAAGAACGAAATAAAAAAGCCACCCTGTTTTACCAGAGTGACTTTTTTAGATATATAGAGTTTTTTACTTGTTATCAATATGAAACATAGTTTAGTGGGTTCTGTCTGTCTGAGCGTTCATCACCTGTTCTAACTTCAAAGTGTAGGTGATTACCTGTTGACTGACCTGTTGAACCGATAGCTGCAATTGTCTGTCCTTGTGTTACCTTTTGACCTTGGCTAACACTTACTGAAGAACAGTGACCGTATAGTGTTTTGTAACCATCACCATGATTAATAATAACATAGTTTCCATAACCACTATCGTCGTAACCTGCCCATTCAACTGTACCTGACTTTGAGGCAACAACTGTTGCACCATAGCAGTCACCGTCAGCTATATCAAGACCTGTGTGGAACTCTCCACCTTCTCTGTAGCCGTAGCTTGATGAGATTGAATGTACTGATGGAGCAGGCCACATAAAGCCCTTGTTGCTTACATTTGCTTTTTTCTTTCCGTTACCCTTTACAATAACTTGGTCGCTTGATTTCTTTACAGTTTTTACATTCATAATTGCTGCATCAATCTGTACACCATCTAGGAAAGAAACCTTGTATGTTGTTTCTTGCTTACCGGTAACACCTTTTTTGATTACCTTTTTGTAAGAAGAATCTTTGCTTTTGTCATATTTAACTTTTGTTGAATATGGTAGATTTTCTGTTACTACTTGGTCAGCCTTAACAAGAACTTGTAGTAGTTCTTTCTTTTCAGCTTTCTTAATTAATGAGTCTGTGTCCTCAACTGAGTTGCTGTTGAAAATACCACTTTCAACTTTCACTTCATTGTAGAAGTTGATTTCTGTATTATCCTTATATTTTTTCTTAGCTTTGTTAATTATTTCATCAAGCTTATTCTGTAGTTCTGTTGCTGAAGAACAAACACCGATTAGCTCATCATTTACATAAAGACCTGCTACATCATCAGTAACGTTTGTGTCTGTTTCTACCATTGCATTTGAAACCGTCTGTGCATTGTTAGAAGCTTCATTCTGATTTACAACACCAATTTGATATACAGGTGTGAAAGAAGCATCTGTGTCTTTATTTAGTTTATCATTTGTAATTTCTTTTGCGTGTTGGATTACACCTGAGTCTGAAACTGAAGCAACTGTCTGTCCGTCAAGTTGAACATTTAGACCAAAGTCAATCCAGTTTGTCCAGTAGCCAACTGTTAGTACAAGTAAGATGATTGCTAAAGTAGGGGCTACTCTGTTATACATAAATTTCTTTCTTGAAAAACTCTTTCTTTTGTTTTTCTTAGAAGGTGTAATAAATTTTACTATTCCTGAAAAGAATGTTGCCGGAACAACTACTATGTAGTAAAGCATAGATAGAATATTGTCCATTCTTTTTGTTTTCTTCTCACTTGTCTTTACTGCAAGTTGCTTACGAACTTTTTTACTACCTTTTATTCGCTCAATTTTTTCATATCCGTTTACGCTAATAAACTTTGTACTCAAATAAAAAACTCCTCATTTGTAACGATTTTGTAACAAACAACAGTATTAATTATAACAAACTGTTACAATTTTGCAATAACTTTGATAGATGTTTGTAACTATATCAATACAACATAAGGAGTTGGGTATTTTTTTTGTTTAGTTTGCACCATAAAACTTGTCAAGTTTTGTTAATAGTATAAGTCCTCTGTAGTTAAGTCTTTTATTACATTGTAATATTCTACTAGGGAATTATGTGCTTTTTCAGCATCATGTGCAAGGTAGTTGCCACATTCAATTTTGTCTGTACCGGGAATTTTACCCTGATGATTCATACAATCCTTCATTACTTCTTTAATGTAGGCAAGTGCATCTTCATAGCTTGTATCTCTCATTAGTAGATAGAAACCTGTACAACAACCCATAGGTCCAAAGTAAATTACATTGTCCTTTAGTTTACCGTTTCTTGCATATGTTGCGAATAGATGCTCAATAGTGTGCATTGCGTTAATGTCAAGAAATGGTGGGGTGTTTGGCTTAATAAATCTTAGGTCGTATGTTGTAATATCACCGTCAATTCGTGAAATATATACTCCCGGTTCAAGTTTGTTGTGGTCAACAGAAAAAGATGTAATTCTTTCCATAATAATCTCCAATCAATATTTGTACATACAAACATTAAGGTCAACTGTACCCTCAATGCCGTCTATTGTGCCATCGGTAGAATATTGCCACATACCAAATTCATAGTAGTAATCAGGCAAATCTTCATATGATGCAAGCCATACTTCATAATTGTTAATTTTTGCAAGGTCATATTCGTAGTACAGTAAACTTCTGTTTGCATAAATAACAGGTATATAACCTGACTTTTCTATTTCGCTGCAATATGTCTTTGCACAATTTGTCAATGTTTCTCTGTCCAGTTCATCAGTTCTGGCATCTTCATTTTCGTAATGTTCCCAGTCGTATGCTACAGGGTACTGAATGTTGTAGTCCTTAATCAGCTTTAGTGTGTAGTCTGCTTCTTCCTTAGCCTCTTTATCTGTGATAGCCTGACTGTAGAAATAAACACCCACCTTGATACCTGCACTTGTAGCACCTTCAATATTCTGTTTAAACTTTTCATCAGTATATAAGATACCCTTAGTGCCGTAACCTCTGCCACCACAACGAATCATTGCAAAGTCAACACCGGCGTTCTTCACCTTAGTCCAATCAATATCACCTTGAGCATAGCTAACGTCAATGCCTACTGTTGAAATGTTTTTGCCATTGTGTTTATATTCTATAAATCCGTTTTTGTTGGTGTAAAAGTTATTATCATCATAAGGATTTCGTGACAAGCCGGGAATTGCATTTATGTATACAGGGTCTTGTCCTGCCTCTGTACGAATAGCAATTTTCTCATTAGTACCAACTGAGTCTGTAGAAACTTGGCTATGAGCTTTGCTGTTATCTTCTTCCTTAATAAATAATTTCCAAGTGACAAAGCCACCACCTAGGAACAGACAAATAGCCAGAACGATAGAAACAATAACAATTATTAAAGTTTTTTTTGACTTATTATTTTTCTTCTTTGTTTTTCTTTTCTTTTTAGTTTGTCCATGTTTCATAATATAACCATCCTTATTTAGAGAATATCACAAAAGTTTAATTGTGTAAATGGTAAATAGGTGAATATTCTTGGAAAAGTAAGAAATAAAATGTAGAATAATTGCATATACTAATATAATAGGTTATAATTTTCTTGAGGTGATAATATGAAAATTGCTCTCTTTCAAAGTGATATTGATTGGTGCAACAAGAAAGAAAATTATGTTGTAGCTAAGAAGAAAATCAGTGAGGCTTCTAAATTAGGTTGTGAAGTTATCTTCTTTCCTGAAATGAGTTTTACCGGTTTTACTATGAATATAGATGTCAGTAAAGAAAAAAATAATGAAACTATTGAATATATAAAGCCTCTTGCAAAAGAAAATAAAATTGCAGTTGGTTTTGGTTATGTAAAAGACTTAGGCAGTAAGTGTGAAAATCACTATGCAGTAGTTAACAGTAACGGTGAAGTTATCAGCGATTATGCTAAAATTCACCCATTTTCTGCCGGATATGAAAGTGAATATTTTGTTGGTGGCAGTGAGATTACAAAGTACAAAATCAACGGTATGAATTTTTCCACCTTTATTTGTTATGACCTTCGTTTTCCTGAAATTTTCCAAGCAGTTAGGGAGGACAGTGACATTATTGTTGTACCTGCTAATTGGCCTAGAAGTAGAAGTGAACACTTCAAAACCCTTTTGAAAGCCAGAGCAATTGAAACGGAATGTTATGTACTGGGGATAAATTGTGTTGGTGTACATGACGATACATATTATAGTGGTGACACAATGGCAATTAATCCTTTCGGTGAGGTTATTAAATGTGTCAGCAACATTCAAGATTTGTTAGTTGTAAATATCAACAATGATGTGGCTGAATATAGGGAAAAACTAAATACCAATAAAGATAGACGACCTGATTTATATAAGAAATTTCTGTATTAAAAATAGCACCATTACTCATTGAGTGGTGGTGCTTTGCTTATGTTTATAGATTTTTTGTCATAAATATGTGAGGGCAATATTCATCTAAATAGGGTTCACCTTGTTTTTCGTAACCTTGCTTTAGGTAAAATCCCGATACCCTTTCTTGTGCTGAAAGTGATAGGGAAGAACCACCCTTTTCTTTAACAATTTTCTCAGCAAAGTTAAGTAATTCTCTGCCTATACCCTTACCTCTGTAACTTTTAATAACTGCAATTCTGCCAAAGTGATAACCTTTTAATTCTTCATCATAAAAAATTCTGGCAGTTCCGATAGGCTTTTCCTTGTCATAACATACTAAATGAATTGCAGTATTATCAATATCATCAAATTCATTTTTAAAGCCTTGTTCATCAATGAAAACCTCTTGGCGAATATCCTTTGCTTCTTTTGGTAATTTATCGTAAGCCTTAATCTCCATTTCGTACCAATCCTTTAAAATCACTTTCTGTTATTATAACAGAAATTACGACAAAATAAAACTTTTTCTTTTCTATTATATAAGGGAAATCTGTCCAAGAAAGAAACCATATAAATAGTATATAAAACCTTTGCTATTTTTTTGTAAATATTAATTGCAAACACCAATATAATCTGTTATAATGATGTAATGGTAACTACATATTGTTACCTTATTGTCAAATAAACTGACAAAAGTTATATTATAGTAAAAACTTTATTAATATTTTGAAACACTATATTACAAAAGGAATATTTTATATTTATGAGAATAAGAAAGAAAAAGTGGGCAGCTCTTGAACTGGCAGAATGTCCTTTTTATACTAAAGAACCTGACCAATACAAAGGTAAATGGATGAGTTGGTTCAAGAAAGAACAGCCTATTCACCTTGAAGTTGGTTGTGGCAAAGGTACATTTGCCGGTACTATGGCAAAGAACCACCCTGATATTAACTATATTGCAGTTGATATTAAGGAAGATATGCTTGGCGTTGCAAGAAGAAATGTTGTAAAAATCTTTGGTGAACAGGAAGTAAATAACCTTGTGCTAGTACAGAAAAACTGTGAGCAAATCGGTGACACTTTCTCCTCAGAAGATAACATCGAAAGAATGTACATTAACTTCTGTAACCCTTGGCCTAGAGAAAAACATAAGAAAAGAAGACTAACTTTCCCTAGAAAGTTAGTTCAGTATAGAGAGTTTCTACCTGATAATGGTGAAATTCACTTTAAAACCGATGATGATGAACTTTTTGAAGAAAGCATTGAGTACTTTAAGGAATGTAACTTTGAAATTACAGAGATTACATATGACCTACATAATAGTGATACTGATGGTGGTCCTATGACTGAACATGAAAAAATGTTTTCTGATGAAGGTATAAAGATTAAGTATTTGACTGCTGTTAAAAAGTAAGGAAGAATATATATGAAGAGAAAGACTAAATTCTTTCTTCTGCTAGGGCTGATTGTCTCAGTTGCAATGTCAAGTGGTTGTAGTTTCCCCGGGTTTACCTCAATGGACAGTATGATGCATCCACCTAAAGCAACAGGCACTAAGGCTGAGATTCAAGAAGTAATCGAAGAAAATGCAGGGGAGGATTATGTTCTTGATTATCCTAAAAGTGGCAACAATCGCAGTGCAATTACTATGTATGACCTTGACGGTGATGAGATTGAGGAGGCAGTTGTTTTCTTAACTGTTAAACCGGACACTACCGATGCAACAACTCATATGTATGTGATTGATGAAGCTGAAGATGAAAAGTGGAAGATTGTGGGTGACTTTACAAACAAGAACAATGATATTGATTGTCTGGAATTTAGTGATTTAAACGGTGACGGTTTAACTGATATTATAGTTGGTTGGAATACATATACTGTAAATCAGAATAACCTTTACTGTTATATGAATGGCAAGAAAGAAATGAAAGAAATCAATACAGGAGAAACCTATACAAGCCTTGTAACAGGTAACTTTATTGATAACTCTAAAAGTGAGATTATGACAATGAACCTTACCACAACAGATACTCCTGCTAACGGTAAGCTTGTTACTATTGACAGCGATAACTCTGTTTCTTCAATGAGTGTTGATATGGATGCAGATGTTGGCAAATTTGTTTCTTGCAGTTTAGGTATGTTAAGTACAAAGGAAGTTGGAGTTTTTGTTGATGGTATAACTTCATCAAATGACTACAACACTCAGGTGCTTTTCTATAATCAAAAGACTAAAAGGCTGGAAAATCCTATTTACAAAAAGGCAAACAGAGGCAGACTTTCAACACAGAGAAGTACAACAACTACTTGTGAAGATATAGATAATGACGGTATTATGGAAATACCTATTGTTAAGAAATTACCTGTACTTGAAAATTTGAGAAACAGTAATGTTTCTTACGAAACTTCTTGGTGTAATTACGATAACAACGGTAATTCTGCGAAAACAAAAAGTACAGTAATTATTAATGATAAGTACGGTTATTCAATTAATATTCCTAATGAATGGATAAATAACTACACTGCTTACTTTAATAGTGACTCATCTGTACTCACTTTCCGTCAAGTAGTTACAGACAGAAAGACTAAAAAACAATCTTTAGGTAAAAATATGGTAACATATATTTCTACCTTAACTAATGATTGGACTAATGTTGGTTCAAAACAAGGATATACAAAGATAGATGATGTTGGTCAGTATTCTTACGGATACAAGATTGACAAGAACATCCCATATAAATTTACTAAAGAGAATGCTACAAATATTTTTGTACCTAAGGAAGATAGTGAGTCAATTGCTATTTCTCCAACAGAGGCATCTAACTTAAAGTAAAAGAATTTTTATATAAATTTTTCGGAGGTAAACACAATGAAAAAGATTTTAGTATGTGAAGACGAAGATGCAATTCGTGATTTTGTGGTTATTAACCTTACAAGAGCAGGTTATGAAGTAACAGAAGCTACTAACGGTGAAGAAGCACTTCAAAAGTATGATGAATTTAACGGTGACTTTGATGTTGCTATTCTTGATATTATGATGCCGGGTATTGACGGTTTACAGGTTTGTAAGGAACTTCGTAATATGAACAGTGGTATCGGTATTATTATGCTATCAGCCAGAACTCAAGAAATGGATAAGGTAACAGGTCTGATGCTTGGTGCTGATGACTATATTACAAAGCCATTTTCACCATCAGAACTAACTGCAAGAGTTGACTCACTTTACAGAAGGGTTGTAATGTCTGAAGCTAACAGTGAAAACAACTTTAAAGAAGAACTAAAGAGTGGTATCTTTACTCTTAACTTAAGAAACCGTTCATTAACAAAGAATGGTACTATTATTGAACTTACTCAGGTTGAATTCCAAATTATGGAATACTTCTTTAGTAAACCGGGTACTGCCCTAGACAGAACAGATATTCTAAATCATGTTTGGGGTGAACAGTATGTTGGTGAAGAAAAGATTGTTGATGTTAACATTCGTAGGTTAAGAATGAAAGTAGAGGATGAACCATCAAACCCTAAGTACATTGTTACTGTTTGGGGTCTTGGTTACAAGTGGGACGCTTAAAAATCATATAGGTAGGAGAAATTATGACAAGTGGTATTACAAAGAGATGGCTACTTAACATACTAAGTGTTGTTGCTCTTATTATTGTAGCTATTGTGCTGTGTCTTTCCTTTATGATTAGGGCTTACTACTACGATAGTGTTGAACAGTCTATTTCTGTTAGATGTAACGAACTAACCAAGGTTTTTGATGAAGTTGATTCTGATACAACAACAGATTTCCTTACGACTGCTCAACAGTATATTGAGGATTTTCCGGATAAAAATCAACTTGAACTTCAGTCACTTAATTCAGTAGGCAGAGTAACTCTTACTTCTACAGGTTTCTTACCTGACGAAAAGGAAGAAATGCCTGACTTTGATGAAGCGTTAAAAAGTCCAAACGGCTATGCAGTATGCAGAAGTACACTTACTTCCGGTGAAAAAGTTTTTGCCGGTACTAAGATTATTACAAGTCAAGACGGTACAGTGCTTGGTGCTATCAGATATGTTACTTCTTTAAGTGACATTAACTTTACTATTATTGCTTACATAGTAATTTTTTCACTGATAGGTGCAATAATTATTTTTGCCGTACTTATATCCGGTAGGTTCTTTGTTCGCTCTATTGTTGGTCCTATCAAGGAAATGTCCCAGACTGCAAGGAACATTGCGTCAGGTGACTTTGAAACAACAAAAATTACAAGTAAATATGATGATGAAATCGGTGACCTTGCTGAGTCTATAAACTATATGGCTCATGAACTTAAGCAAACCGAACAACTGAAGAATGACTTTATCAGTAGAGTCAGTCACGAACTGAGAACTCCACTTACTGCCATTAAGGGTTGGTCAGAAACAATGCTACTTACCGGTACAGATATTGACCAAGGTACTTTTAAGAAAGGCATGACCATTATCCTTAAGGAGTCCGGCAGACTTACAAGTATTGTTGAAGAACTGCTTGATATTAGCCGTATTCAAAGTGGCAGAATGAAACTAATGACTGAGAAAATCGACTTAGTTGCAGAACTTGATGAGGCAGTTTATATGCTAAAGGAACGGTCAATTCAAGAGAGAAAGCACCTTATGTTCGATTCTCCGATAGAACCATTCCCACCTGTTATGGGTGACAAGAACAGACTAAGACAAGTATTCTTGAATATTATAGACAATGCTCTAAAATATACACCTGAGGGTGGTAATGTTATAGTACAAATTCTTAATAAAGAAACTAATATTGAAGTGCTTATTTCCGATACCGGTTGTGGTATTGCACCGGAAGATTTGCCAAAGGTTAAGGATAAGTTCTATAAAGCTAATCAGAATGTTGGTGGCAGTGGTATTGGTCTTGCTGTTGCTGATGAAATTGTACAAATGCACGGTGGTACACTTGATATTGAAAGTGGTATCGGTGTGGGAACTACTGTGAAAATTTCTATTCCTGTTTATGACGAAAGTCAAAGTAAGGAAGATAAGGGAGAAAACTAATGTCTCGAGAAAAAACTAAGAAAATTACTTCAATCGGTGGTTCAGCCCTAATTGAAGGTATTATGATGCGTGGACCTAAGAAAACTACTGTTGCAGTTAGAATGGGTAAAGATGATATTTATACTGAGGATATTTCCTTTACAGGCTTAACTCAGAAACATAAGTTCTGTAGAATACCTCTGATTCGTGGTGTTTGTGGTCTTGTTGACTCAATGAGATTAAGCTATAAAAGTTTGATGATTTCTGCCGATAAGGCTATTGAAGCCGGTGAAATTGAGGAGGAAGAACCATCAAAGTTTGAAAAGTGGCTTGATGATAAATTTGGTGATAAGCTGGTAAAAATCTTAATGGTATTTGCATCAATTATCGGTGTTGCCTTTGCAGTTGCATTGTTCTTCTTTGTACCGTCATTTCTATATGACCTTGTTTGTAAGGTAACAGATGTTGGTGAAAGCAGACTGTTTAAGTCAGTTTTTGAAGGTGTGCTAAAGATTGTATTGTTCTTAGGTTACATTGTTATTTGTAGCCGTATGCAGGAAATGAAGAGAGTGTTTATGTACCATGGTGCAGAACATAAAACAATTTTCTGTTACGAAAATGATGAAGAATTAACTGTAGAAAATGTTAGAAAGCATAAGCGTTTCCACCCAAGATGTGGTACAAGTTTCCTTGTAATTATGCTTATTCTGGGTATCTTAATCGGTCTGTTTGTACCGGTTGCACCATTTGGTATTAACTGGCTTAGACCTGTTATTAAGATTTTACTTATTCCTATTACTTGTGGTATCGGTTATGAACTTATTAAGGTTTGTGGCAGATACGACAACACAATTACCCACATTATTTCAGCTCCCGGTATGTGGGCTCAGAGAATTACAACTAAAGAACCTGACGATAGTATGATTGAAGTTGCTATTGAGGCTATTAAAAATGTTATTCCTGATGACGGTAGTGATATTATCAAATGATTTTAGCTGAAATGAAAAATAAACTTTCTTCAGAACTTAACAGTGAAGAAAGTAAAAGTATTATTGAAATGGTTACAGGATTTGACTCAATGGGTCAAATCCTTAATTCAAAAAAAGAGGTTTCAAAGGAACAAGAAAAAGAAATTCTTGAAATCTTACATAAACGACAAAATGGCTATCCTTTACAGTATATACTTGGTAAGTGGTCCTTTATGGGCAATGATTACTTTGTAGGTGAGGGTGTGCTGATTCCAAGGGACGACACAGAAGTTGTGGTAAGTAGTGTCATCCCTTATTTGCGTAATATAGACAGTCCAAAGATTTTAGACTTATGTTCAGGCAGTGGAATAATTCCTATTACATTAAAGAAAATGTTTCCAAGTAGTGAAGTCCATGCTTTGGAATTGTCAGAAAAAGCAATTGCATATTTAGAGAAAAATATCAAATTCCATAATTGCAATATTATTTTGCATAAAGGTGATTTGAATTTACTTTACAAAGACTTTGAAGAAGGTTACTTTGACTTAATCATCAGTAACCCACCATATATTAAGCAAGAAGATATGTTAACCTTACAAGAAGAAGTAAAAAGTGAACCTACTATGGCACTTGAGGGTGGAGTAACAGGTCTTGACTTTTACAAGGCTATTGTGTCAAAATACAGCAGTAAGCTAAAAAAAGGTGGTATGCTGAGTTTTGAACTTGGTGAAAATCAGTTTGATGATGTAAAAGCTATGATGACAGAAAAAGGATTTGTAAATATAAAGGAATTTTTAGACTTAGGAAATATTCAGAGGGCTATAAATGGGACTTATCTTTTATAATAGAAAGTTTGTTCGATTTTTTAGTTGACTTTTTGTATAACCATAATTTATAATAAGTAAGAACTAAGTCCTATTTTTGGGACAATGAAAAGGATGTATTATTATGGCAGTAGATAAGAATAAAGCGTTACAGACAGCTCTTAGTCAGATAGAAAAACAATTTGGTAAAGGTGCAGTAATGCGTCTTGGACAGAACGAACATATGAGTGTAGGTCATGTTAGTACAGGTTCTTTGGGACTTGATATTGCTTTAGGTATCGGTGGCTTACCTCGTGGCAGAATTATTGAAATTTACGGACCTGAATCTTCCGGTAAAACAACACTGTCACTTCACTGTATTGCCGAAGGTCAGAAAGATGGTGGCAATGTTGCATTTATTGATGTTGAACATGCACTTGACCCTGTATATGCAGAGGCTCTCGGTGTTGATATTGATAACCTTCTTGTTGCTCAGCCTGATACAGGTGAAGATGCTTTGGAAATTGCAGAGGCTCTTATTCGTTCAGGTGCTATTGATGTACTTGTAGTTGACTCAGTTGCAGCACTTGTTCCAAAGGCTGAAATTGAGGGTGAAATGGGTGACTCTCATGTTGGTCTACAGGCAAGATTAATGTCACAAGCACTTAGAAAACTTGCCGGTGCTATTAATAAAAGTAACTGCGTTGCAATTTTCATCAATCAGCTTAGAGAAAAGGTCGGTGTTGTTTACGGCAATCCTGAAGTTACACCGGGTGGTAGAGCATTAAAGTTCTATTCTTCCGTAAGACTTGAAGTTAGAAAAGCTGAAGCTATTAAGGTTAACGGTGAAGTTATCGGTAACCGTACTAAGGTTAAGGTTGTAAAGAACAAGATTGCACCACCATTTAAAGAGGCTTACTTCGACATTATGTACGGTAAGGGTATCTCCAGAATCGGTGAACTTATCGACCTTGCAGTTGATACAGATGTTATCAACAAGGCAGGTGCTTGGTTTAGCTATGGTGAAACAAGACTTGGTCAAGGTAGAGATAAGGTTAAGATGCTACTTGAAGAAAATGAAGAATTGGCTAAGGAAATTGAAGAAAAGGTACTTGCCAATATTGATCACCTAAGAGAAACTAAGAAAATGAAAAAGGGAGCTAAAGTACCTGAAATTACACCAAATATTCCTTCACCGGCTGAAAAGAAAACAGCTAAGAAAGAACCTGCAAAGAAAGCACCGGCTAAAGCTGATGCAAAGCTTGATATTTTGGTTGAAGACTAATGGTTGTTACTGCCGTTGAGCCTAGGAGAAAGTCATTTTCTGCACTGTATATTGACGGTGAATTTGCAATGAAGCTTGATACAGAAACTTTACTTGCAAATCATATTCGTGCAGGTGTAGAAATAGATGATGAAGACTTGCATAACCTTGTAATAGAAAGCAACAACAAGAGGGCTAAAGAAAAGGCACTTTGGCTAATATCCTATCGTGACCATAGCGAAAAGGAACTTGTTGACAAGATTAAGAGAGATTATAGCGAAGAATCGGCACTTGCTGCCGTAGCAAAGCTAAAGGACTTAGGTCTTGTAAATGACGAAAACTATGCAAGAAGATATTACAAGGAACTAACCCTTGGCAGTAAGCACATTTCACCAAGAGGTGCAAAGTATAAGTTAATGGAAAAGGGCATTGACCGTAATCTTATTGACATTATAATGGAAGAAACCGAAGTTGACCAAAGGGAACAGATAAGAATTATTATTGAGAAAAAATATAAGAATTTCACCACAGATGAAAAGTACAAGAGGAGAGCAATCTCAGGACTACAGAGAAAGGGCTTTTCTTGGGATGACATTAAGTCTGTTATGAGTGAATATGAAGGGGAAAATTATGGCTACTAAAGTTAGTATTGTTTCGCTTGGCTGTGCAAAGAACCAAGTAGATGCTGAAATGCTTTTCTATAAGATTAGAGAAGCCGGTTATGAAATCTCGGAAGATCCCGGTGTTTGTGATGTGGCAATCGTAAATACTTGTGGTTTCATTGAGTCAGCAAAGCAAGAAAGTATTGATGAAATTCTTGAACTTTCTACTCTTAAGAGAGAAGGTCAGATTAAGAAGATTATTGTTACAGGTTGTCTTGCCGAAAGATATAACAACGATATGATGAAAGAAATGTGCGAGATTGACGCAGTAGTTGGTATCGGTGCAAATAATGATATTGTTGCTATTCTTGATAAGGTTATGGATGATGAGAAAGTTCAGGCTCATCCTGATAAGCTACTTATGCCACTAGAAGGCAAAAGACTACAGTCAACACCTCAGCATACTGCATATATTAAGATTTCCGAAGGTTGTGACAACCGTTGTACTTACTGTGCAATTCCACTTATTCGTGGTGGTCACAGAAGCCGTAAGATGGAAAATATTATTGAAGAAGCAAAAGGTCTTGCAAGTAAAGGTGTTAAGGAACTTAATGTTATTGCTCAAGATACCACAAGATATGGTATGGACCTTTATGGCGAATACAAGTTGGCAGAACTTTTAAAAGAACTTTGCAAAATAGATGGACTAAAGTGGATAAGAGTGCTATACTGTTATCCGGATAAGATTACAGATGAACTTATTGATGTTATCAAGAATGAGGACAAAATCTGTAAATATATCGACTTACCACTTCAACATTGTAACAAAGATGTTCTTCGCAGAATGAACCGTTCAGGTGATAAGGATGAATTACTTGCTTTACTAAGAAAGTTAAGAAAAGAAATTCCTAACCTTGTTATCCGTACAACATTTATTGCAGGTTTCCCAGGTGAAACTGAAGAAGAATTTACTGAACTTTGCGAATTTATTAAGGAAGCAAAGTTTGAGAGAATGGGTTGTTTCCCATATAGTATTGAAGAAGGTACTCCGGCAGCTACTTTCCCTGACCAAATTGATGAAGATGTAAAGAACCATAGAGCTGAGATTCTTATGGATCAGCAAAGCTACATAATGGATGAATTCTTACAGAATCAGATTGGTAAAGAAATGGAAGTTGTATGCGAGGGCTATGACAGATATGCCGAATGTTACTTTGGCAGAAGTTATCAGGATGCACCTGATGTTGATACAGTAACTTTCTTTACAGCAGGTGAAGATAAACCGACTGTTGGAGAATTTTATAAAATTAAAATCACCGACTTTATTGACAGTTCACTTGTTGGTGAAATTATTTAATAGGATTGATTAGATGAACCTACCAAACAAATTGACATTACTAAGAATTATCTTAGTACCATTTTTCATTATTGCAATGCTGGTTAACTTTCCTTTCCACTACTTAGTGGCAGGTTGTATATTTGGTGTTGCATCTGTTACAGATACACTTGACGGTAAAATTGCAAGAAGCAGAAACCTTGTAACTGACTTCGGAAAATTTGCAGACCCATTAGCAGACAAAATTCTTGTTCTGACTGCTTTAGTTTGTTTTTTGCAAGTTGGGTTACTTGGTTCTTTCGGTGCAATACCGGTTATCATAGTGTTGTTTAGAGAATTTGCCGTTTCCGGTATAAGGCTGGTTGCTGCTTCAAGTGGCAAGGTTGTTGCTGCTAATATTTGGGGCAAAATCAAAACAGTTTCTCAGATGGTAGGTATCTCAGTTATATTTGCTATGCAAGTTGTACTTGAAGTGCTTAATGCAATGAAAGTTTCTACAGGATTTATTACTGAAGTTTTCTATTACATAGGCAATGGCCTGATTTGGATATCTACAGTATTCACTTTGATTAGTGGCATTATTTATCTAAAGGATAATATCAGTTTCCTAAAAGATAACTAAAACTAAAATGAAAAGAGATTTGGAAAATGAAAGTTAAAAGAATTTTATCATTTTTATTAGTAGTTGTTATTGCTGTTTCTTTAGTTGGTTGTACAAGTAATGAATATTGCAGTAGTCCATCAGAGGCTTATGAAAATAACAAAACACAAAATAGTGCAATTTATATTAAAAGAGGCATTACCAAAGCACAGGTAAGCGATGATGTAATTATTTGGATTGCCCATAATAATAAGACAGATATTGTACTTGCACCTATGATGGTTAAGGATAATAAATATTATTTTGCCGGTAAAGAGTCCGACTATTACATTCCGGATATTTCAAGAAAATGTGTAAAAAGTTCTATGTGGAACAGTTATAAACTTGATAACGGTGCTAAGCTGAAAGTTCACTTGATTAGAGCCAAAACAAGAAAGATAAAAGAGGCTGACGGTCATAAAGTTTTTGCTATTAAGGATAGACACTATATGGTTGTTTGGACTTACGAAAAATAATTTTTAAGCAAGAGTTTTTACTCTTGCTTTTTTCTTTATCTAAGTATATAATAGTGGTGATATTAAAAAGGCTTTGATTGGGAGAAGTATTCATTTTGATTTTGTCAGAGAGTAAACGCCATTGGCTGAAAGCGTTTTCAAAGGATTTTTGAAGAAATGCACCCATGAGCTGACAAAGGGAAAGTAGTATCTTTGTCCGTATTTCTGCGTTAAGGATTTGAGGGTTGCTTTGATTTTTGTTTATAAATCGGAAAGACCAAACTCAGGTGGAACCACGATATATTCGTCCTGTACTTTTGTACAGGGCTTTTTTATTACAAAAATTTTTTACAGCATAATATATAATATAAAGTCTCATAGGAGTTGAAAAATAAGAATGTTCGAAACTATGAAATCTGACCTTGATGCCGTAATGGAGAGAGATCCGGCTGCCAGAAACAGACTGGAAGTTTTCTTCCTTTACTCAGGATACAAGGCAGTAAGAAGTCACAGAAGAGCCAACTGGTTCTTTAGACATAATATGAAATTTATCGCTAGATTTATCAGTCAGCGTTCAAGACACAAAACAGGTATTGAAATTCATCCCGGAGCTACTATCGGCAAAGGTCTTTTCATCGACCATGGTATGGGTGTTGTTATTGGTGAAACAACGGAAATCGGTGAGAACTGTACTCTTTATCAGGGTGTAACCCTTGGTGGTACAGGTAAAGATACAGGCAAAAGACATCCAACTTTAGGCAACAATGTTCTTGTTGGTTGTGGTGCTAGGGTGCTAGGACCTTTTAAGGTTGGTGACAATGCAAGAATTGCTGCCGGAGCAGTAGTTCTTAATGAAATCCCACCTGACTCAACTGCAGTCGGTGTACCTGCTCAAGTAGTAAAAATGCATGGTGAAAGAATTGATATTCTTGACCAAATTCATTACACCAATCCGGTAACACAACAAATTCAAAGACTTAATAACGAAATTGAAGAACTTAAAAAGCGTTTGGAGGATAAAAAATGATTTTATATAACACATTAGGTAACAAGAAGATGGAGTTTGTTCCACATACAGAGGGCAAGGTTGGAATGTATACTTGTGGTCCTACAGTT
Organism: Ruminococcoides intestinihominis; assembly: GCF_040096285.1. Lineage (NCBI taxonomy): Bacteria > Bacillati > Bacillota > Clostridia > Eubacteriales > Oscillospiraceae > Ruminococcoides > Ruminococcoides intestinihominis. Next base: position 27,156 of record NZ_JBBMEY010000025.1, read on the forward strand.
TACCACTATGCACATATCGGTAACTTGCGTACCTACATTATGGAAGATGTACTTGAAAAATATCTTCGTTACATTGGCTATGATGTAAAGAGAGTTATGAACATTACCGATGTAGGTCATTTATCAAGTGATGCCGATACAGGTGAGGACAAAATGCTTGCCGGTGCTAAGAGAGAACACAAGACAGTTCTTGAAATTGCAAAATTCTATACAGATGCTTTCTTTGATGATTGCAAGAAACTTAATATCAAAAGACCTGATGTGGTTGAACCTGCAACACATTGTATTCCTGAATTTATTAAGATGGTAGATACCCTTCTTAAGAAGGGTTATGCTTATGAAGCAGGTGGCAATGTTTACTTTGACACATCAAAACTAGATGAATACTATGTATTCGGTAATCAGAACCAAGATGACCTGGCAGTTGGTGTTCGTGATGATGTTGATGAAGATGAAAATAAAAGAAACAAAACTGACTTTGTACTATGGTTTACAAAGAGTAAGTTTGATGACCAAGAACTAAAGTGGGAAAGCCCTTGGGGTTACGGTTATCCCGGTTGGCATATTGAATGTTCTGCAATTTCAATTAAGCACCTAGGTGAATACCTAGATATTCATTGTGGTGGTGTTGATAATGCATTCCCTCACCATACAAACGAAATTGCTCAAAGTGAAGCATATATCGGTCACAAGTGGTGTCCTTATTGGTTTCATGTAACTCATCTACTGGATGCAAGAGGTAAAATGAGTAAGAGCAAGGGTGGTTTCTTAACTGTATCTTTACTTGAAGAAAAAGGCTACAACCCTGTTGTATATAGAATGTTCTGCTTACAGTCACACTACCGTAAGCCACTAACATTTAGCTATGATAACCTTGACAATACTGCTAAGGCATACAACAAGTTGGTTAAGAAAATTTCTAACCTTAACCCTACCGGTGAACCTAATATGGAAGAGGCTCAGCCATTTATTGATAAGTTTAAGGAAAATATGGATAACGACCTAAACACATCTCTAGGTATTACAAGCATTTATGATGTACTAAAGGCTAACATTAGTGATGCAACAAAGATTTATCTTCTAAATGACTTTGACAAGGTTCTAAGCCTTGACCTTGTAAAGACTGCTAACAAGCTAAAGGAAGAAAAGAATTCTTCTGTTGATACTGCAAAGGTTGAAGAACTTATCAGAAAAAGAACAGAAGCAAGAGCTAACAAAGATTGGGCAACTGCTGATGCTATTCGTGATGAACTTAACGCAATGAATGTTGTAATCAAGGATACACCTGAAGGTATTACTTGGTCAGTAAAATAATTAAATTATAGAATATTTCAAAACCCTCCACATAAATATATTGTGGAGGGTTTCCTCTATTATGGGTACATATTTGGAGGTCAGTATGCGTTTATTTATTCTTGACAAAAAGGGCTTGGCTATTGTTCTTTGTTGTCTTATGGTGACAATAATAGCAATAGGAATTTTGACAAATACAGGAATGAAAGCAGTACAAACTGCAACTGAGCAAAAGGAACTTCCCATTTATTCTGTTGAAACAGATAAAAAGCAAGTTGCAATTTCTTTTGATGCTGCATGGGGTGATGAACAAACCCATAAGCTACTTGATATTCTGAAAAAGTATAAGGTAAAGTCTACATTTTTCTTAGTAGGAGATTGGGTAGATAAATATCCTGATGATGTAAAGGATATTCATAAGGCAGGTCACGACATAGGCAACCACAGTGACACCCATCCACATTTAACTCAAATGAGTGTTGATGAACAGAAAAAGCAAATTGAAGATTGTAATAACAAGGTAAAAGAACTGACAGGTGAAAGGCCTAAACTTTTCAGACCACCTTATGGTGACTACAACACAACTGTTGTGCAAAGTGTAAAAAGCCTTAATATGTATTGTGTTCAATGGGATATTGATTCCCTAGATTGGAAAGACCCTACACCGGCAGAAATGGTGGATAGAATTGTGCCAAAACTACAAAACGGCAGTATTATCCTTATGCATAACGGTGCTAAGAATACACCTGAGGCTTTACCTATGATTATAGAGGCAGTCAGAGATAGTGGTTATGAGTTTGTGCCTCTTTCTAAACTTGTTTGTGATAATTGTAAAGTGGATTATAAAACCGATGTTACCGGCCGAACCCTTAAAGAGTAGTTTTTTAATTCTATTTGTGGGTTAAGGTGAAAATAAAATTTACTATACTAATTAAGGTTTGTGGTGCTAGAACTTGCCTTGTTATGTGGTAGATATTTAGAATTAGTAGAAACCATCCAGCCTTCCTTGTGTAA
>NZ_JBBMEY010000026.1:0-27840 GCF_040096285.1 Ruminococcoides intestinihominis
TCTGGACATCAATGATGTCCCCTACACCTGTGAGTCATAGTTTCATATAATTTTATGGTATATATTCTCACTACAAATTTGCCTTTAACCACAATCAAAATAAAAAAGACAAACCCCAATTTATACTACTGATTTGTCTTAACCAACAGACAAAATCGAAAAGCAAAAATTTTATATGAAAGTGAAAATAGCCGATAGGGGATACCTATCGGCTATTGTGTTGTAAAACTTAGTATTTGACTTAATTTAAATTACTTCTGGGTTTCACCTTTATCGGCTACAAGGGTAACATTGATTGTAGCAGTTTTGCTATTGCTTGGGTTGGAGCTGTCAACCTTACAGATTTCAACATTAATTTTGTCACCGACTTTATGTTTGGCAAGAACTGAATAAACCTGATTAAATGTTTTAACTCTTGTGCCGTCAACCTTAGTAATAATGTTCTTAGGTTTTGCACTTGAATTAGCAAAACTACCGTCATCGGCAATTTCTGTAATCAAGATACCCTGAGGAATACCAAGAGCAGTAGAAGCAGTTTCGTCAACTGCAACACCCACAATACCCAGTCTTACTCTGTTTTCAACATAACCGTATTTAATAATATTGTTTACAATTGTTTCTACAGTATCGGTAGGAATTGCAAAACCCATACCTTCATATGTTGCAGAGTTAATCTTAGCAGTTGTAATGCCTATTACTTCACCGTAAAGGTTACATAATGGACCACCACTGTTGCCCGGATTTACCGCTGCATCTGTCTGAATATATGATACTGTACTGTCGTCTAATGTTCTGTCCTTAGCCGAAACAATACCCTTAGTTAAGCTATTTTGAAAGTCAAGTCCACCGGGATTGCCAACTGCAATAATATCTTCACCGACTTGAAGATGACTTTTCTTAACAAAGTGTACAGGCTTCAGATTTTTACCTTTAATTTTAAGAACTGCAAGGTCTGTACGGGTATCATATCCAACAACATTAGCAGTATATTTTTTGCCATCATTATTGATTACCTGGTATTTGTATGCTGTCTTGCTGTCACCGATAACATGACTGTTTGTAACAATATAACCGTCACTACTAACAATAATACCTGTACCCTGACCCTCAGCATTTTCTTCACTTGAGATTTTATCTTCAAAAGTTAGAATTGCTACTGTAGAGTCGGAAACCTTTTCATAAGCTGATTGTGCTGACTTTTCACCACTTGACTTAGTATCAATAATAATGCCATCAAAGTTTTTGTCTGTGTAGTTCTTTGCAGTATTACTTGTAGTTGTTGTACTGTTTACTGCATTTTTTACAAGGTCATTATAGTATTGGTCAAATGTATAGTCAGAGGTGTAGTCGCCACCTGCAGGGTTTGTAGCTTGTTGTTCATACATATTGCCACTTGTATTGCCCTCAACCTTAACCGATAATCCTTTGCTACCTGTCAATACAGAATAAGCAAAGAAACCGCCTGTCATAATAAGTACAGTTACAATAACGGTTATCAGGATTGTTACACCTTTTTTGGAGCTTTTTTTCTGTACAGTAGGTACATTGAATTTACCCACAACATTTTTTTCAATATTTTCTGAGTTGTCGGTAGTTTCAATAGGCTTAGGGTCGCTTAGAAAAGCACTGTTATTCAGCTTTTCTTCGGTAGGCTTTGCAGCTACAACGGTTTTTTCTTTCTTTGGTGTAAAAGAAAATGTATCGTCAGGTCGGTTAGGTCTTTCCTCACCAACAGTAAAGATTGGCATTTCTTTTACAGGTGAAGGCTTTTTATCGGTACAAAATCTGTTAGCTACACCGTTAAAGCCACCATCCTTAGTTTTTTTCTGTAATTCCGGCAATGGCTCCGGAATAGGAGCAGGTGCCGGATTATTTAATTCAAAATCATTATTGTTTTCCATATATATTTCTCTTACTTCTAAAAATTATTTGTTAGGTATCCAGAAAGCAAAACAGGTTTCCTTGTCAATTTCACTGGTAACATTAATTTCACCACCATGTAGATTGATAATAGTTTTTACAAGGTAAAGACCAAGTCCCATGGACTTTTTGTCCTCACTTCTTGATTTGTCTGTTTTGTAGAATTTATCAAAGATAAACGGTAAATCTTTCTGTGAAATACCCTTACCTGAATTTTTAACACTAAAGTAAAGCTTATCACCTTTACTTTCAGCATGGAAAGTGATTTCTCCACCCTGTGGTGTAAACTTTGTAGCGTTTTCAATTAGGTTATAAAGAACTTGATGTAGTAATGCTTGGTCACCGTAAACAGAAAGACCATCAGCAGTTTCAAGTCCTACAATTTCAATTTTCTTTTCTTCCAGTCTGTCTTCAAATGTTAGAAGAATATTTACAATGGTGGAAATTAAGGAGAATTTAGTTTTGTAAATTGTAGTCTTGCCGCTGTCAATTCTTGCAAGGCTTAGCATTGAGGCAACAAGTCCTGAAAGTCTGGATATTTCTTCAGAAACAATAGTTAGGTAGTGTTTCTGTTTACTTTCCGGAATAGTGCCGTCAAGAATACCGTCAATAAAACCTGCAATAGTGGTCATAGGTGTCTTTAATTCGTGACTTATGTTTGCGATAAAGTCTCTTCTGACAGATTCTTCCTTGTCAAGAGCATCAGCCATATCGTTAAAGGCTCTGGTTAGCTGACCAACTTCATCCTTACCTTTTACAGGAATACGACCTGAAAAATCACCCTTTGCAAATTTCTTGGCTTGTTCACTCATTTGCTTTAACTGTTTAGATTGAGTGTAAGAGAAGACACCGGCTAATAAGCAAGATACAAGTACAGAAGCCAAAACTGCATAAATAAGGATTTGGAAAATTTGATTAGGTAATCCATTTTCTATTGTATGTTCAGGTACACAAACAAAGATATAACCGGCTATTGCTATATCTTTATTTTTATCTTCGGCTAATTTTAACTTAAAAGGTGAGGCAACAGTTAGCTTTGTGTCACTATAGAAAAAGTCTGTTTTTGTTTCACTTTCGTAATACTGGTCTTTTATCAGTGCATTGGTTACATAAAAAGGCATTTGATAGCCTTTTTTGATGTTTTTGTCCGGCCTTGTAATTTTGTAAACCGTACCTGCTGCATCTGTAATAATAAGATTGTAAGAATTGTTTTTGCTTAAATCAATCATAAGGTTAAAGGTTTCTTGGTCTTTAACTTCAAGCTGACCGTTATTATTTTCCAGAGCTTTTGTGGTTAACAAAACATAGGAATTAAGGTCTTCCTTAGCTTTTTTTAGGTTTCTTGTATCCCAAAACTGATTGACAAAAACCATAAGAAAAGTGCCTAGTATAATAAAGGCTATTAATATGATACCCATTGTTATGGATAGGTATTTTTTAAACAAAGAAATTTTCATTATTTTGCGTCAAACTTGTATCCGACACCCCATACAGTCTTAAGACTCCATTGATCGGATACACCGTTAATTTTTTCTCTTAGTCTTTTAATATGTACATCAACTGTACGGCTGTCACCGTAATAATCAAAACCCCATACTTTGTCCAAAAGTTGGTCTCTTGTAAATACCTTGTTAGGGTTACTTGCTAAATAGTAAAGAAGTTCCATTTCTTTTGGTGGAGTATCAATGTACTTACCGTCAACTCTAAGTTCATAATTAGTTAGGTTTATAGAAAGTTTATCCCAATTGATTTCCTTAACTTTTTCTTTTTCTTCGCTAGTACTTGTTCTTCTAAGTACTGCGTGAATACGAGCAATAACTTCCTTTGCTTCAAAAGGCTTAATAATGTAGTCATCGGCACCTAGTTCAAGTCCCAGAATTTTATCAAAAAGTTCACCTTTGGCAGTTAACATAATGATAGGTCTGTTGCTTGTTTTACGAATTTCCTTACAAACCTGCCAACCGTCCATCTTAGGCAGCATAATATCAAGCAAAACAAGGTCAGGTTGTTCTCTGTTGAAAAGTTCAACAGCCTGTTCACCGTCATTGGCTATTACAACCTGATAGTCATCTCTTTCAATATATAAACGCAAAAGTTCGCAAATGTTGACATCATCATCAACAACCAATATTTTTTCTTTGCTCATTGTTTCCCTCTTTTCGATTTTTATTTCAAAAATCCTTTTCTTTAAAATAGTACAAACTATCCCTTATAACTACATTATAATATAAAATTAGAAAATTTCAATGAATATTATTTAAAATCTGATTTATTTTTAATAAAAAATAACATCACTTGCATTTTACAAGTGATGTTACAGAAGTTTTACTGTTAATTTTCTTCAGCAGTCAGTTCAGCATAAACTTTTTTGAATGTATCAATTACATATTGTGCATCATCAAAGCTCATTTTACTGTTCATTGGTAATGTTAGCTGATTCTTGTGCATATTGTATGCGTTAGGATAATCGGTAATGTCAAAACCCTTTACTTTATAAGCAGTAAGCATTGGTAAAGGCTTAAAGTGTACATTACACATAACACCGTTTTCAGCCATCTTGTGGTAGAATTTATTTCTAAATTCAGCACCTTTACCTAGAAATCTTACAAAGTAAAGGTGACCTGATGAACGGCTGTTCTCATCATGATGATTTAGTACCTGTAGGTTCATATCCTTAAATGCCTCATTGTACATATCAATCATCTTGTGTCTTTTATCAAGAATTTCATCATATCTGCTAAGTTGTGCAAGACCTAAAGCACCCAGCACATCAGGCATATTACATTTATACTGTGTATCTACTACATCATATTCCCAAGAAGTACCATGGTTTTTAGCAAAGGCATCCTTAGTTTGTCCATGTAGAGAAAGTAGCATATATTGCTTATATAGTGCCTCATTGTCAATGCCTTTGTGGTTACGCCAAGTAACTGCACCACCTTCGGCAGTAGTCATATTCTTAACTGCATGGAAAGAAAAGTTAGTAAAGTCAGCTACAGAACCACACTTTTTGCCGTTTCTCATAGCACCAAAAGCATGAGCACCATCAGCCATAACAATAATTCTGTCAAAAGCATCTTGAATAGGACTGTTAGGCTTGAACAAATCTTTCTTGCTTTCTACAATGTCAAAGATTGTGTCATAGTCACACATAACACCGGCAAGGTCAACAGGAATAATAACCTTAGTCTTTTCGGTAATGGCATTGGCCATTTTGTTGTAATCCATTTCAAATGAATTTTCTTTACAGTCTATCATTACAGGTGTAGCACCAACATGACAGATAACAGAAGCAGAGGCTGTGTATGTGTATGCAGGTACAATAACCTCATCCCCAGGGCCTACCCCTAAAATTCTAAGTGTCATTTCGGCACAAGCAGTTTGACTGTTTAAACATACTGCAATATCTGTATTACACCAATTTGCAATGCCTTTTTCAAAGGCTTTTGTTTTTGGTCCGGTTGTAATCCATCCTGATTTTAATACTTCTACAACAGCATCAATCTCTGTCTGTGTAATATCAGGAGGAGAAAAAGGTATATTTCTCATAAATAAATCCTCACTTAATGACAAATTGTCAAAATACCTATATAGGAGTGATTATACTACTATTATTTCCAAGTGTAAAGTAAAGGTATAGAAATATATGTAAAATGTTGCTTTTAGTCGAATATTTATGTGTGGAAATTTACGAAAATATACAAAAAACAGAAGCCTTTTTATGTAAGACTTCTGTTTTTATAATGTGATATTTTGTTTTGTTTATGTATTTTCTCTTTGCTTTCTAAGGTTAAGATACTTGTTTTTTGTGGCAATTCCACCACGGATATGACGCTCACTTTTATTTATTTCAAGAACTTTTTTTACATCAAGGTATAGCGATGGGTTGATTTTTTGTAATCTTGAAGATACATCTTTGTGAACGGTACTTTTGCTAATGCCGAATTTTTTGGCAGTTTGCCGTACAGTATCTCCACTTTCTGCAATATAATTGCCTAGGGTAACAGCTCGTTCTTCCACAATTCCTTTCACATATTAACCCTCCCTTTAAGGATAGTTAAATTTATGCTATGAGAATTTCTTTTATTACTGTTATTTGCCCTTAATTGTAACTACCGTAACATCAAGTGGATTGAAAAATCTTGGAATACCTCTTGAGGTGTTTAGTCCGGAAGTGATGATTAGGTTAACATTTTTTTCTTTAAAGTAGCCTTTGGTGTATTTTGGAAAGTAACCTTGTTCCGGAGCATATACACCACCGATAAATGGAATTCTAATTATGCCACCATGAGTATGACCTGAAATCATTAGGTCAATGTTGTAGTCTTTAAATGACCAAGTGTAGCACTCAGGCTTATGACAAAGTAAAATTGAGAAATGACTGTTATTCTCTTGCTTTAGATAGCTTTGAAACAGCTTATTTTCGTCATTGTTGTAGTCAGGTGCATAGTATTCAAAGAACGGATAGTCCTTTATACCTGCTATTGTTAATTTATCACCTGACTTAGTTTTGTAGTCTACCATTTTATTGTCTAGTAGAGTAATACCTGTTTCAGAAATTTTCTTTTCAAATGACTTTAGTTTATCTTTTAGTCCTACTTCGTGATTACCCAGTGCATAATATGTTGGGTATTTTTTTGCTAAACTTTTACAGATAGAAATTACACTGTCATAATTATCAGAGCCTTTTTCTACCATATCACCCACAATACAAACTATCTCAGGGTTTGCATTATCAATTTTCTTAATAAGTCTTTTGTTGTCTTTGCCAACAAAACCACCTTCAGTATCAGAGATTACAACCATCTTTACCGAACCTTTGATTTTGTTAGTTTCAACAGTATAATTGCTATAGGTTAAACAGTAGTTGCTATATATTATGTTGCCTATTATAAATAGAATAATTGCAAGAAAAATGCAAAGTAAGGTAAAAGCAACCTTATGTTTCTTAATCTTCATATATACCACCAAAAATATTTTATCACTGTTTTTTGTAATATGCAAAAAACTATGAAAAATAATATGGTAAATTTGAACTTTATATGTTACAATTAATTTGCATATTTAAAAATAGAATTTGTATAAATTTTGATTTTGATATAGTTTTTAGCTATAGCAAACATAAATAATAAGTATTTTGTATATACTAAAAGCTATGGTAAAATACTAAATGTCTTAAAGATATTAATTAGAAAAGACAAGGTGAAAAAATGAACGAACCCTTAGAGATAGAGAGAAAATGGCTGATTGAATATCCATCTGTTGATATGATGAAAAATATGACAGATTATGATTATTCGGAAATTGAGCAAACCTATACTAACTATATGGAACATTCTGTTTACGGTAGAATTCGTAAAAGAGGTAAGAAAGGTAATTATAAATTCTACAAAACTTTTAAGAAGAAGATTACCAACCTAACAAGAGTTGAATACGAAGATGAAATTACTGAGGAAGAATATAACAAAATAATGAAGCATAAAAGAGAAGGCTTTAATACTATCAACAAGGTTCGTCATACTTTTATTTATGAAGGGTTAAAGTACGAAATAGATGTGTTTCCTTTTTGGAATGACAGAGCATTTATGGAGTGTGAGGTAAATAGTGAAGATGCAAAAATTCCTATTCCTCCTTGTGTAAAGGTTATTAAAGAAGTAACCGATGACAGCAGATATACTAACTCAAACCTTGCACAAAAAATTATTACTGAGGATTTAAACTAAGGAAAGATATAGAGGTATAATTATGAAACTAAGTAACTTATATACAAAGGCTAAAGAAGAGGGAAAGACAGTATTATCATTTGAAGTTTTCCCACCTAAAAAGACAAGTGGTATTGAAACAGTTTATAAAGCACTTGATGAACTTGCAAAGATGAATCCTGCTTATATTTCCGTTACATACGGAGCAGGTGGTACTGAAGCCAACAATACTGCAATTATTGCTGAAAAGGTAAAGTTACTCGGTGTTGAACCACTTGCTCATTTAACTTGTGTTAACAATGACAAGGTTTCTGTAGAAAAGGAACTTGATGAATTTAAGTCAAAAGGTATTGAAAACATCCTTGCTTTAAGAGGCGACATTGTTCCCGGTGTTGAACCAAAGAAGGACTTTTTACATGCAAGTGATTTGTGTAGTTATATTAAGGCAAGAGGTGACTTTGAACTTGCCGGTGCTTGTTATCCTGAAGTACATATGGAAGCAAAGGATATGGTTGAAGATATTAAGAACCTAAAGCATAAGGTTGAGTGTGGTGCAGAACACCTAATTTCTCAGCTATTCTTTGACAATGAAGTGTTCTATAAATTCCAGGATATGGCTAGATGTGCCGGTATTGATGTACCTATTGCAGCCGGTATTATGCCTGTTACAAATACAAAGCAGATTCAGAGAATGGTATCAATGTGTGGAGCAAGTCTTCCCGTTAATTTCTCAAGAATTATGCAGAAGTATGAGAATAATCCTGAGGCTTTAAGGGATGCCGGTATTGCTTATGCAATTCAGCAGATTGTTGATTTAATTGCACATGGCGTTGACGGTATTCACCTATACACAATGAACAATCCTTATGTAGCCGGAAAAATTACAGAAGCAATTGGAAGTATGTTATGATAACATTATCAAATTTAAATAGGTCAGAGGCACTTCGTTATATGGGTGCTAAGGCACTTAACCCTGACAAAATGACAAGTGACATTATGGATGAAGTGGAAAATGAACTGTTAAAGGTTTGTAGACCTGCATATACCTTTACAGAAATTCCAAAGGACAGTCCGGCACTTGGTGGCAATGACATTAAGAAAGTTGTAGCAGAAAGCGAGAAGGTCTTGCTTATTGCTGCAACTTTAGGCATATATGTAGAAAAACTTTTGAGGAAAACTCAGATAACCGATATGGCAAAGGCTGTTGTAGTTGATTCAATGGCATCTGTCGCTATTGAACAGTTTATGGATAAGATTGAGGATGAACTAAAGGAAAGATACAAAGGTCTTTACTTTACCAACAGATTCAGTCCCGGTTATGGGGATTATCCTCTTGAAAAACAAAGAGAAGTTGTTAAAATCTTAAATACAGAGAAAAAGTTAGGACTAAGCCTAACAGACAGTTTGTTGCTTAATCCTACTAAGTCTGTTACAGCAGTAATCGGACTAAATAAAAATGAAGTAAAGGGAAAAATCAACTGTACTTCAAAGTGTATGAAGTGTGGAAACAAGAATTGTCCATATAGAAGGGAGAACTAATGGATTTCAAAACATTACTACAAAAAGACTTTATTATATATGACGGTGGTATGGGTACAATGCTACAGGACAGAGGTCTTGAGATGGGTCATAACCCAAATGTACTCAATATTACAAATCCTGAAACTATTGTTGAAGTACACAGAGAATATGTAAATGCAGGTAGTGACATTATTTGTTCAAACACATTTTCTACCAACAAATATAAATTGGAAGATACAGGCTATGGTGTTAAGGAAGTTGTAAAAGCTGCCCTTGATTGTACTGAAAAAGCAGTAGAAGGCACTGATGCTTTAGTAGCACTTGATATTGGTCCTATCGGTCAGCTACTTCAACCTAACGGTACTTTATCACCGGAAGAAGCATATGAAATCTTTAAGGAAATTGTTACTGCCGATGATAGATATGATGTTATTGCTATTGAAACAATGACAGACTTACTTGAAATGAAAACTGCACTTTTAGCTTGTAAAGAAAACAGTGACAAGCCTGTTCTTTGTACAATGAGTTTTGAGGAAAACGGCAGAACATTCCAGGGGGTTTCACCGGAGGCAATGATTCTTACACTAGAGGGACTAAAGGCTGATGCTATTGGTCTTAACTGTTCCTTAGGTCCTGATGAAATTGCTCCTATTCTAGAAAGAATTTGTAATAAGTGCAATGTTCCTGTTATTGCAAAGCCGAATGCCGGACTGCCTGACCCTGTAACCAACACTTATACAATGGGTGCCGAAGAATTCGGTGAAAAACTTTCTGCACTTTCTAAGCTGGGGGTAAAGGTACTTGGTGGTTGTTGTGGTACAACTCCTGAATATATTAAGTGTCTAAAGAATGACTTGAAGAATTTTAAATATGAAAAGAATGTTCACCCATATGTAACTTCAGTTTCTTCCGGTACAACTGTAGTGGAAATCAATCAGCCTAGAATTATCGGTGAAAGAATCAACCCTACAGGTAAAAAGTTATTTAAACAAGCACTTGTAAATAACGATATGGACTATATCCTAGGTCAAGCTATCAGTCAGCAAGAAGACGGTGCTGAAATTCTTGACATTAATGTAGGTCATCCTGAAATTGATGAAAAAGAAATGATGGTTAAAGTTGTTAAAGCAGTACAGGGTGTTGTTGATTTACCACTTCAGCTTGACTCAACAAAACCGGAAGTTCTTGAAGCCGGACTTAGAGCATATAACGGTAGAGCAATTGTAAACTCTGTAAATGGTGAGGAAAAGTCCTTAACAGAGATTTTACCTATTGTTGCAAAGTACGGTGCATCTGTTGTAGGTCTAACCCTTGATGAAGACGGTATTCCCGAAACAACAGAAAAGCGTGTTGAAATTGCAGAAAGAATTATTAAGAGAGCAACTGCCCTAGGTATTAGAGAAGAAGATATTTACATTGACTGTCTAACACTTACTGTTTCTGCTCAGCAAAGTGGTGCAGTACAAACCCTTGACGCTATTGAAATTATTAAGAGTAAATACAAGGTAAAGACAGTTCTTGGTGTTAGTAATATTTCATTTGGTTTACCTCACAGACCTTTGCTTAACCAAACATTCCTAACAATGGCTATGGAAAAAGGTCTTGACTTGCCGATTATTAATCCTAGTGTATTCGGTATGGCAGGTGCAGTCAGAGCCTTTAGAGTGCTAAAAGGATTTGACCAAGAAAGTCGTGACTTTATTGAAAAGTACAGTGACTATGTAATTGAAACAGTTAAGGATAGTCACGAAATGACTTTAACTCATGCAGTTATGAAAGGTTTAAAGAAAGAATGTCACGATATTACTGCTAAGAAGTTGGAAGATACTGACCCTATGGAAATTATCGACAAGGAGCTTATTCCGGCACTCGATAAGGTTGGCGACCTTTTTGAACAAGGTAAAGTTTTCTTACCGGGACTACTTTCATCAGCTACTGCAGCACAACAAGCCTTTGAGATTATTAAGGAAAAGTTAGCGTCCTCAAATGAAGAAAGTATTTCTAAAGGTAAAATTATCCTAGCTACTGTTAAGGGTGACATTCACGATATTGGTAAAAATATTGTTAAGGTACTACTAGAAAACTACGGCTATGATGTAATTGACCTTGGCAGAGATGTTGAACCGTCACTTGTTGTTGAAACTGCAGTAAAAGAAAATGTTAAGCTAGTTGGACTTTCTGCTCTAATGACAACAACTCTAAAGAGTATGGAAGACACAATTGCACTTATCAGAAAAACACCTGAACTAAAAGATACAGCAGTTTTAGTAGGTGGTGCTGTGCTTACTGAGGAGTATGCTAAGAAAATTGATGCTGATTATTATTGCAAAACTGCTGCAATTTCAGTAGAAACTGCCAATAGGTTTTTTGGTAATTAAAACATAAACAACACATAAACATTTAATGTAGCAAATGTTTTAAAAATATTATATTATATACGAACAAATTATTATCACTGTATTGGACATATATATAGAAAAAATCACTTTACATTGACTTTACAATTTATAAGTTATATAATTTACTTGTGGAGTACCTTTATGTGAGTTGAGGTTTAGAGGGAACTCCGGAGAGGTAAATATGCGAATTTCAAATTTTAATTTCAGAAAAGTGATGCTACTTATTGTTGATGCAGTGATTATTTCAATTTGTGGCGTTATATCAAACTTTATTTTACAAGTATTAGATTTCCAAACAGGATTTAGAAGCATCGTGGAAACACCTTATGTTGTTGTTTCTATACTTATAAATGTTATTATATGTATTTGCTGCTTGTTTATATGTGGAGCATATAACAAGGCTTGGAGATATTTTAATGCAAAGGACTATCTGTCTTGCCTTATCGGTATGGTAGCCGGTGTTGTATTAAGTACATTAGTCCTTTCTTTAAGATACAATTCATTTAACTATGTTCTTCCATATACACTTATTAGTGGTGGGCTTTCAGTAGTTGGTGTTGTATTATTTAGATTGATTTTTAAACGAGCATTTATTAAAATTAATGATGCCGGTGCTATTGATGTAGGCGAAAGAACTCTTATTGTGGGTGCAGGTAATGCCGGTAGGATTATTCTGGAAGATATTTTTAATGCAAAGCAAGACTCAGATAACCCATCAAAATCAATTTTCCCTGTAGGTTTTATTGATGATGACATACTAAAGCAGAACAATGTTATTAACAGTGTTAGAGTTTTGGGACAAACTACCGATATTCCCAAAATTTGCGAAAAAGAAAATATTTCACTTATTATCTTTGCTATTCCTTCATGTGAAGAAGAAGAAAGAAAGAGAATTCTTGATATTTGTTCTAAGACAAAATGTAAAATCAAGATTATTCCTTATATTTCAAAGCTACTCCTTGATGAAGGAGTAGACGGTACAAGACTGCTAAACCAAGTTAAGGATATTAGAATTGAAGATTTACTTGGCAGACCACCTATTACATTTGATAAGTCATCAATCAAAACTTTAGTTGAAGGCAAAGTTTGTATGATTACCGGTGGTGGTGGCTCAATCGGCTCTGAACTTGTAAGACAAATTGCACAATATAACCCTAAAAGAATTGTTATAGTTGACATATACGAAAATAACGCATATGATATACAACAAGAATTACGCCTTGAATATGGCGATAAGGTAAACCTTGATACAATTATTGCTTCTGTTAGAGATTATGACAAGATGGAACAGATTTTTGCACAGGAAAGACCTGACCTTGTGTGGCACGCAGCTGCCCATAAGCATGTTCCACTAATGGAAACAGTTCCTTGTGAAGCAATTAAGAATAATATTTTCGGTACATATAATGTTGCAAGACTTGCACAAAAATATGGTGTTAAGAAATTTGTAATGATTAGTACAGATAAGGCAGTAAACCCTACTAATGTTATGGGTGCAACAAAAAGATGTTGTGAAATGATTATTCAGTATATGAGCCAAAATACAACAGGCACAGACTTTGTAACTACTCGTTTCGGTAATGTACTTGGAAGTAACGGTTCTGTTATTCCTATTTTTAGAAGACAAATTGAAAACGGTAAGCCTATTACCGTAACTCACCCTGATATTATCAGATACTTTATGACAATACCTGAGGCTGTATCTCTTGTACTTGAGGCTGCAAGTATGGCTAAAGGTGGAGAAATCTTTGTACTTGATATGGGTGAACCTGTTAAGATAACAACTCTTGCTGAAAATCTATGTAGAATGTACGGCAAGATTCCTTATAAAGATGTTGAGATTAAGTTCACAGGTCTTCGTCCCGGTGAAAAATTATTTGAGGAACTTTTGATGGATGAAGAAGGACTTAAACAGACAGATAATGAAAAGATTTTCATCGGTAATCAGATTCACATTGACAAAGACAAGTTACTTCATTCACTTGATGAACTTAAGGAATGTGCCAGTGAAAATGATGATGATGAGGCTCTTAAACTGTTGGCTGAGATTGTGCCAACTTTCAACCATCAAACAAATAAATAATTTATTTTAAGTATTGGAGAAAAAATATATGTGTGGTATTGTAGGTTATGTAGGACCTAGAGATTGTAGTGATGTGCTTGTCTCAGCTTTAACAAGACTTGAGTACAGAGGCTACGATTCTGCCGGTATTGCTGTTTTTGAAAATGGCAAGATTGAAGTTGCTAAGACTAAAGGCAGATTAAAAGATTTATCAGAAAAAATGGAAAGAGAGGGTAAGCCACTTGGTCATGCCGGTATTGGTCATACTCGTTGGGCTACTCATGGTCAGCCATCTGACATTAACAGTCATCCTCATTCCGGTAAGAGAGTAACTATCGTACATAACGGTATTATTGAAAATTACATTGAACTAAAGGACTATCTGTTAAAGAAAGGCAGAACTTTCCTTTCTGAAACAGATACAGAAGTTGTAGCACAGCTTCTTGACTATAAGTACAATGGTGATCCTATTGATACAATTCACAATGTTATCCGTATGTTAAAGGGTAGCTTTGCTTTTGGTATTGTATTTGCAGATTATCCTGATGTTGTATATGCAGTCAGAAGAGAAAGTCCTCTGATTGTTGGTATAGGTGAAGAAAAGAAGGAATGTTTCATTGCTTCTGATGTACCTGCAATTCTAAACTATACTAAGAAGTATTACCTAATGGACCATGATGAAATTGTAAAACTTTCTCATGACGGTGTAGAGTTCTTTGACAGTCATATGCTACCTGTTACTAAGGAACTTCAAGAGGCTGATTGGGATATGGATGCTGCCGAAAAGGGTGGCTACCCACACTTTATGATTAAGGAGATCCATGAACAGCCTGACTCAATTAAGAGAACTATTATTCCTAGAATTGTAAACGGTATGCCTGATTTATCTGAATGTGGCATTACTGTTGAAAAGCTAAGAGAATTTAAGAATATCCACATTGTAGCTTGTGGTACTGCTATGCATGCCGGTATGGTTGGTAAGTATGTTATTGAACAACTTGCAAGAGTTCCGGTTAATGTTGACATTGCTTCGGAATTTAGATACAGAAACCCACTTGTGGGTGAAGGTGACCTTGTAATTATTATTTCTCAAAGTGGTGAAACTGCCGACAGTAAAGCAGCAATGGCACTTGCTAAGGAATATGGCGCAAAGACACTTGCTATTGTAAATGCAAAGGGTAGCTCAATTGCAAGAGAGGCTGATATGCTTATCTATACTCACGCAGGTCCTGAAATTGCCGTTGCATCTACAAAGGCTTATATGGTACAGATTGCAGTTATGTATCTGTTTGCTTTTCAATTTGCTTTTGCTAAGGGTAAGATTACTGAAGAAGAATGTAAGTCACTTGTTTCTTCTTTGCTAGAAGTTCCTGATAAAGTTAAGGAAACACTAGACAAGATTATGGATGATTGTCAGTATGTTGGTAGTACTTTAATCAATGCTGATAGCCTACTATATATAGGTAGAGGTCTTGACTATGCACTTTCTATGGAAGGTTCATTAAAGCTAAAGGAAATTTCTTATATTCATAGCGAAAGCTATGCAGCAGGTGAACTAAAGCATGGTACAATTTCTCTAATTACTAAGGATATGCCTGTTATTGCAGTTGCAACTCAGAACCAACTTCTTGAAAAAACAATTTCTAATGTTAAGGAAGTTAAGGCAAGAGGTGCATATGTTATACTTATTTGTGATGAAGATAACACATTTGGTGAGGATGTAGCTGACCAGATTATCCAAGTACCTAAGTTTAGAGAAGAGCTTATGCCTATGCTTGCTATTGTTCCACTTCAGCTTATTGCTTACTATACTGCTTTATCAAGAGGTAACGATATTGATAAACCAAGAAACCTTGCAAAGTCAGTAACAGTTGAATAAGAATTTTTTAGGTCGGGAATAGGTTAAGTCTAGTCCCGACTTATGTTATTTGTTGACAATTTTTAAGAATGATGTATAATAACCACAAGGAGAGGTGGTGCATTAATGAGCTTTCAATGGCTACTAGATACCGGTGTAGTTGCAGTCAGAGTGGTATTACCACTATATGCACTGGTAATTATTTATTCAATTTTTGCATCAATGCGTCGTCACAGACGACCACAAAAGCCACTGCTTACTTTACATAATGTAGAAACCGGTGAGAAAATTCCGGTTCTGTTTTGGGAAAATTCTATCGGTAGAAGTAGAGGCAGTGATATAAGGGTTAACGACCCAGCCGTTTCCAGAGACCATTGTATCCTTTTGCGTAGACAAGAGGGTTGGATGATTACCGACATTGGTAGTACACAGGGTACTTATGTTAACGGTGAAAAAATAGTCAGTAACGGTAGAGAGAGAAAGTTATCTTTCTTTGCAAGTATTATCGACTCAGTAAAAAGTAATATTCAAAAGGGTATTAAAGCAGTAGATGATACTACTGTTAACCGTACCAAACTTTTGATTGGTGATGAAATTCAAGTTGGCTCAAACCTGTTCAGAGTTGAACGAGGTGACGAGTATATTGAGCCTATTAAACCAAATAGATTTATGGGAAAAATCAGCAATAAGCCTTCTATGAAACAGTATAAGCTGATGATTATGATTACTATTTTCCATTTTCTAATGGCTATAGAGGCTTGTTGGGATTATTACGATAAAGACTTAATGCCATTTGTTTATTGTGGCGTTTTCTCAATTATCGGTTGGGTACTGTTCTTTGTGTCCAGCAATATTCTTAAGAGAACTAACTTTGAGTTAGAGGCTTTGGGACTTTTCTTGACAGGACTTGGACTGATGTTACAAGTTAGGCAAGAAGCAAAAATGTCTATTATGACTATTGTAACTGCTGTTGCAGGTATAATAGGATTTATGATAATTGTTAAGTTGCTTGAAAAACCCGATTGGGTTCAGCGTTTCCGTTTTTGGGGAATGATTTGTGCCGTAGGTCTGCTTGGACTTAACCTTGTATTTGGTACTGTACAGAACGGTGCTGCTAACTGGATTTCTGTTGGTGGTATCTCAATTCAGCCATCAGAAATTGCAAAGATTCTTTATATCTTTGTAGGTGCCGGTACTCTTGACTCAATTATGACAAGAAGAAATAAAATTGAGTTTATTATTTTCTCAGCAATTTGTGTTGGTGAACTTGCCCTAATGGGTGACTTTGGTACTGCGCTTATTTTCTTTGCAACATTCCTATTTGTTGCATTTATGCGTTCCGGTGATATTAAGACAGTGTTACTTGCACTTGCTACAGCTATTGGTGGTGGTGCTTTGATACTAAAGATTAAGCCATATATTGCAAAGAGATTTAATACTTGGGGACATGCCATTGAATATGCTTCAGACGGTGGTTTCCAGCAAGCCCATGTGTTAACTTATTTAGCATCAGGCGGACTTTTTGGTGTGGGCATCGGTAACGGCTTTTTGAAGTATGTATTTGCTTCCGAAAGTGACCTTGTATTTGGTATTGTTTGTGAAGAACTTGGCATAATCGTAGGCTTTGTACTTATTATTGCAATTCTTTGCCTAGCAATTTATACAAGAGATATTGCCACAAGAAGTAGAAGTACATTCTATTCTATCTCTGCTTGTTGTGCTGCCGGTTTATTTATTGTACAGATGTCACTTAATGTTTTTGGTGCAACAGATATTTTGCCACTAACAGGTGTTACATTCCCATTTGTATCAGCCGGTGGTTCTTCAATGATTTCTTGTTGGGGGCTTTTGGCATTTATTAAGGCAGCAGACGAAAGAACTTATTCTCAGAAACGAGGATAAATTTATTTGATTATTTAGTTAAAGGAGGAATTGTATCCGATGAAAAGAACATTACGCAGAAGTGGTATGATATTTATTGTTGTACTGCTTATTATCGGTGGATTAGGATACCTTTCCTATAGAATATTCTTTAATCAAAACACTTGGATTAATATGGCGTATAACCGTCATATTTCTTCCGATGGTGGTTTAACTCAGGCAGGTACTATTACAGACAGAAACGGTGTTGAACTTGCAAAGTCAGTTAACGGTAAGAGACAGTACAATGATGACGAAAATGTCAGAGAAAGTATGCTTCATATTGTTGGTGACGATACAATCAACATTGGTACATCTATTCAGTCAATGTACCGTATGAGCCTTACAGGTTACAGTCCATTATTTGGGCTTGGTCTGCCATCATCACTAAAGGCTAACAGTGATATGCGTCTGACTGTTGATGCAACAGTTAATTCAGCAGTTTATCAGGCTTTTGGTAAAAAGACAGGTTCTTGTGTTGTGTTTAACTACAAAACAGGTGAGATACTATGTGACGTATCAACACCTTCATATGACCCTAACGCACCACCTACAATTACCGAAGATAACCAGGATGACTACAAGGGTATATATATTGATAACTCTGTAAGTAGTACATACACTCCCGGTTCTATCTTCAAGATTGTAACAACTGCCGCTGCACTAAAGTACATTGACGATATTGATACTCGTACCTGGGAATGTGCCGGTGTAGAAAAAATCGGTGGTGATGACGATAGTAGTGAGGTTTACTGTAATGACGGTGAGGCTCACGGTACAGAAACTTTAGCACAGGCTTTCGGTAATTCTTGCAACATTGTTTTTGCTGAGATTGCTACAGAGCTTGGTAAAGAAAAAATGACTGAAGTTGCCAACGAAATGGGTATTAACGGCTCATTCTCTATTGGTGATATTCCTATAAAAGACGGCAGTTATGATGTTAGTAAAGCAAGTAAGAACCAACTTGCATGGTCCGGTGTCGGTCAGTATACCGACCTGGTAAACCCTATGCAGATGGCTATTATTTGTTCAGCTATTGCAAATGACGGTAAACCGGTTTTACCATATTTGCTAGGCAGTGACGAAAGCATTTTAACTTCACTTCATATTACAACCGGTGGTGGCACAGGTAGTAGAATGATGGACAGCTCTATTGCAAAGAAAATTGCAGAAATGATGCGTAACAATGTTCAGAACTATTACGGTGACGGTAGTTTTCCGGATGGTCTTGAAGTTGCAGCTAAGACAGGTACAGGTGAAACTGTAAAGTCTAACGGTTCAAGCAGCGACAAGAACAATGCTTGGACAGTTGGTTATTGTCAGAATAGTGACTATCCACTGGCCTTTGCAGCAGTTGTAAGTGATGTTGAGGGTTATGGCTCTACTAACGCTATTCCTATTCTAAATACTGCACTATCTGCTTGTATGTCTTCTATGGATAAAAAGTAATTCTTTACAAGAAGTCGTTAAAGTTTTTGTATAAAAATGATAGATTTTTCTATATGCGACCTCTTGCAAATAATGATATACAATATTTGATATAAATAATTGTATTATAAATATTATTAAGGGGAAGTATTTGTGTACTTTCCCTTTATTTTTTGTAATAACTATGCTATAATATAACCTATAATCGGAAATTATAGGCAAATTTCTAAATAAAGGATGAGAAAAATGAACATACTTAGAAAAATGTTTGGCTCTTACAGTAAGAAAGAGTTAAAGAGAGTAGAACCAATTACACAGAAGGTACTTGCTCTTGAAGAAAAATATACAAATATGTCTGAAGAAGAACTAAAGAATCAGACAACTGTTCTTAAAGAAAGACTTGCTAACGGTGAAACAACTGATGATATTCTACCGGAAGCATTTGCTACTTGTAGAGAAGCATCATGGCGTGTACTTGGTATGAAGCACTTCCCTGTACAGATTACCGGTGGTATCATTCTACACCAAGGTAGAATTGCTGAAATGAAAACAGGTGAAGGTAAAACTTTAGTTGCCACACTTCCTGCTTACCTAAATGCCCTAACAGGTGAAGGTGTTCATATTGTTACAGTCAACGATTACCTAGCTACTCGAGACAGTGAATGGATGGGTAAGGTTTATAAATACCTAGGCTTAACAGTAGGTCTTATTACTCAGGATATGGACAACGATACAAGAAAAGAAATGTATGGTTGTGACATTACATATGGTACAAACAATCAGCTTGGCTTTGACTATCTTCGTGACAATATGGTTGTTTACAAAGAAGATAAGGTTCAGCGTGGCCATGCATTTGCAATCGTGGATGAAGTTGACTCAATCCTTATTGATGAAGCCAGAACTCCACTTATTATTTCAGGTCAAGGTGACAAGTCAACTGACCTATACACAAGAGCAGATAAGTTTGCTAAGACTCTAAAGAAATATGTATTTACAGAAGTTGATGCTAAGGAAGATAAAGAAGATTTCTATGCTGAAAACAACATTGACTACATTGTTGATGAAAAGGCTAAGACAGCTACACTAACACAAATCGGTGTTAAGAAGGCTGAAGAATTCTTTAACCTAGAAAACCTAACTGACCCTGACAACCTAACAATTCAGCACCATATTAATCAGGCTATCAAGGCTAACGGTGTTATGAAGAACGAAGTTGACTACATCGTAAAAGACGGTGAAATCATTATCGTTGATGAATTTACAGGTCGTCAGATGATTGGTAGAAGATATAACGAAGGTCTACACCAGGCTATTGAAGCTAAGGAAGGTGTAGAAGTTCAGAATGAAAGCAAAACACTTGCTACCATCACATTCCAGAACTACTTCCGTCTATACAAGAAACTTTCCGGTATGACAGGTACTGCTCTAACAGAAGAACAGGAATTCCAGGAAATTTACAAACTTGATGTTGTTGAAGTTCCAACAAACAAACCTCTATTGCGTAAGGATTTACCGGACTTAATCTTCCCAACAGAACAGGGTAAGTTCCATGCAATTATTGAAGATATTATTAAGTGCCACGAAAAAGGACAGCCTGTTCTGGTTGGTACAGTATCAATTGAAAAGTCAGAATTACTATCAAAGATGCTAAAGAAGCGTGGCATTAAGCACAATGTTCTAAATGCTAAGCATCACGAAAAAGAAGCTGAAATCGTTGCTCAGGCAGGTAAACTTGGTGCAGTTACTATTGCTACTAATATGGCAGGTCGTGGTACCGATATTATGCTTGGTGGTAATGCTGAATTTATGGCTAAGACTCAGATGAAGAAGATGAAGTTCTCTGAAGAACTTATTGCTGAGGCTGATGCTTATTCTGAAACAGATGATAAGGATATTCTATTTGCAAGGAATACATTTAAAGAACTTCTTGATGAATATAAGGATGAAATCAGTGAAGAAGCTGAGAAGGTTCGTGAAGCCGGTGGCCTTTACATTATGGGTACAGAAAGACACGAATCTCGCCGTATCGACAATCAGTTAAGAGGTCGTGCAGGTCGTCAGGGTGATCCCGGTACTTCAAGATTCTATCTATCAACAGAAGATGACCTAATGCGTCTATTCGGTGGAGATAGAATGAAGTCAATTATGAGTACACTAAAGGTTTCTGATGATACTCCTATCGAAAACAAGATGCTTACAAATATTATTGAATCTTCACAGGAAAAGGTTGAAGCAAGAAACTTTGGTATTCGTAAGAATGTTCTACAGTATGATGATGTTATGAACAAGCAGAGAGAAATCATTTACGGTCAGAGAGATCAGGTTCTTAATGGCGAAAATGTACATGATGACATTATCAAGATGCTAAAGGATACAATTGAAGAAAATGTTAGCCTATATGTAAATGACCATATTCTTCGTGAATCTTGGAACTTATCTTCACTAAAGGAAACTTACAAGTGGTTAGTTCCTGATAAGGACTTCCTAGTATTTACAGGTGATGAACTTGATAAGTTAGACAAGAAGGATATTATTGAACTTATCACAAACAAGGCTCTTGACTTGTATAAGGAAAATGAAGAAGTACTTGACGCTGAAACAATGGAAGAAATGGAAAGAGTTTATCTTCTAAAGTCAGTTGATACACATTGGATGGATCACATTGACGCTATGGAACAGTTAAAGCAGTCAATTTACCTAGCATCATACGGTCAGAAAGACCCTGTTGTTGAATACAAACTTGTTGGTTTTGATATGTTTGACGAAATGATTGCTGCAATTCGTGAAGATACAGTTAAACTTTGCCTACTTCAGCCAAAGAGGATTGCAAGAGTAAAGGCTCAGCAGGAAGAAATGGCTAGAATTCGTGAAGAAGAAGAAAAGAAAGCAGCAGAGGCTCATCAGGTTCTACTTGATAAGCAGAGCAAAGCTCCAATGCCAAGCCCAATCAGCCTAGCACTAAAGAGAGAACAGGTAGCAGTACCAACTCAGGCCGGTGTTAGCGAAAACGGCGAAAAGCCAAAGAGAAAGCCAATTGTTAAGAAAAATAAGGTTGGCAGAAACGACCCTTGTCCTTGTGGCTCAGGTAAGAAGTACAAGAAGTGCTGTGGCAGAGATGAATAATTGTTAATTCATTTTCTAAATTTAAAAATCAAATAGTTTTATAGCAAAAAAAACACCACTTACCTTTCGGTAGGTGGTGTTTTTGTTAACTATTATTCGTACATAATAGAGTTTGTTTGCAGTTCTTCAAGTCGCTTTTTGTATCTTTTCTTTTGTTTTAAAAGTGAAATAAGTCCCAATATAAAAGTTATAGTAAAAAATATGTAGATACCTGCTATTGTATATAGAACAACTGATTTAGCTAAAATTGCTGTTAATGTAAGGAGAAGTGTTGTTATAAAAAACAGTATTAACATAGCCCAATATAATTTGCAAAAATGAGAGAATTGTTTTTTCATTATTGTGTAAAAGTTAATTTTAGAGTCAGTATCGTTAATAAAGTCAGCATCAACTTCAGATTTTTTACCGGTTAAGTACAGTAAATTTCCAAAACCGTCCATAGTGTGAGGAATAGACTCATAACCATACTGTGCAACAAAGGCAGAGATTTGAGAAACTTTTTCCTTTTCTACTGCATAAAAAATTGTTGTGTATTCATCAGGTTGAGTTTTGATAAAGGTGTATAGACATCCACTTTTTATGTAAACCAGCTTATAGCCTTGCTTGTTCATTTCATTAATATATTTTAACTCTTTTTCTAAGTCAAAATAAAATCTACATTGTGTGATTTTGTCCTTATTTTTCATTTTGTCCCTCCAATATATGTTTACCGTTATTAAAAAGTTCTTCAAGTCTTTTTACCTCGTTGTTAACGGCATCTTTACCTAGTGGAGTAATAATATATTCTTTTTTGCTTAGGTCATTACTTTTCTGTTCAACTATAAATCCTTTTTTTGTCAATGTGTTTAATGCACCGTAAAGTGTACCGGCACCTATTGTTAGTCTACCGTTAGTCATTTTCTGAACATTTTGCATAATTCCATATCCATGAAGTGGTGTGTAAAGTGAAAGCAAAATGTAGTAAACTGCTTCAGTTAGTGGTGGATATTTTGAGTTAGGCATAGTATCAATCCTTTCTATATATTGTTAACTGATATATCGACAACTGATATATCATATTGTGAGTATATCATACGCCGATATAGTTGTCAACATTTTAAATTAAAATTGTGGGAAAATAAAAGGTGATGCACAATGTACACCACCAAAAAATTTTTATTTTTATGTAATTATAGTTAATCTGCTTTCTTAACCTTACCACAGAACAAAAAGAAAATTCCCACAACTGCAACTAGGCAAGATGCCATACCGGAATAAGTTGACATATCATTAGGTTCTAGTGAAAATATTTTTAAGTCGTCAATATTTCCAAGTGCAGTACAAGTGATTGAAAATATCAGTAGCAAAATGCTAAGTGAAAATAGCATTACACCAACTCGGAAAATCCAATTCCACTTTGTTTCTTTTTCTCTTTTTGTGAAAATTTTAAAAAATAGTGTTTTAATTTTTTCCATTGCAATACTCCGTATAGCAGTCTGTCAGTCTGCCAAAATCTTCAAGTGAAAGTTTCTCTGCTCTAATAGACGGTGCAAGATTTGCCTTTTCAATAAGAATGTTTGCATCTTGCTTTGAAATGCCTAAGCCTGATGAAAGGCTGTTTGAAAGTGTCTTTCTACGCTGAGAAAAACCTGCCTTTACTACCTTTCTAAAGTCCTTTTCGTTCTTAACTTCAACATTAGGCTTGTCCGAAATATTTAGCTTAATAACTGCACTGTCAACATTAGGACTAGGCATAAATGAACCTCTTGAAACATTGAACAGAAATTCAGGTGTACTGTAATATGCTACTGCAACTGTTACTGCACCACTTTCTCTTGAACCTACCTTTGCAGTTAGTCTGTCTGCTGCCTCTTTCTGTACCATTACAGTTAGTGACTTTATCGGTAACTTTTCTTCAAGAAATTTCATAATAATTGGGGAAGTAATGTAGTAAGGTAGATTAGCACATACCACCACATCAAGACCGTTGAATTCTTCTTCAATTAGCTTTCTAACATCAATTTCCATAATGTCGCCACTGACTAATTTGAAGTTCTTATGCTCTGCTAAAGTTTCAGCCAATACCTCAGGTAGCCTTTGGTCTAGCTCAACAGAAACAACCTTGTCTGCTCTTAAACAAAGTTCATGAGTAAGTACACCGATACCCGGACCTACTTCCAAAACACCGACTCCACTATCTGCTCCACATTCTTCTGCCATTCTGGGGCATACTGATGGGTTAACAAGGAAGTTCTGTCCCAATCCTTTGCTAAAGGTAAAACCATGCCTACCTAAAATTTCTTTAATTGTACCAATGTTTGATAGTCCATTCATATTATAAATTCCTTAATCCCTTTGGATATTTGTTTTTTAGTGTGCCATTACTTGCTTTGCCAAAACCTGTAACAATGCCGTTTACTGCAACTGCTGTGTAACCTTTAGTTTCTTTAGGTACAGGAATTTCCTCACCATGTAGAAACTTTTTGATTTCTTCACTGTTAATGTCAAGGTCAACATAGCTTTTGCAATCTTCTGTTTTACTTGCCATAAAAGCACTATGGCAAGGCTCAATTCTATTTTTCTTGATTTCACCTAACAAAATACCTGCCCTTAAAACATTTAGCCCTTTAATGTTAGGCATATTATTTGGCAATAAGTAAATTTTATCCTTAATAACTTCTAGGTTATTGCCAAATGGTCTGTTATTAAAAATACTGTCGTAAAATTCAAGATACTTCTTTTCATCTTTAGGTTTAGTGTATTTGTATGGCTCTGTGTAACCGTCATTTGATGATGTCTTTCTAAGTCTGCAACAGAAATGACCCTCACCACCATCATTGATGAAAATTCTCTTTGCATATTTTAGAGTGTTTCTACCGTAAGTTTTGCCACTGTCCTCGATTATAAAGTCAGGATTTTCTTCAATAAACTTTGTGATAACACCTTCATTTTCTCGCTTATTGTATGTGCAAGTTGAATACACAAGTACACCGTTTTCTTTTAAACAGGTTTTTGCACTGTTTAAAATTTCTAATTGTCTGACACTACAAGTAACTGTGTGTTCGTAACTCCATTCTTGCTGAGCCTCATTGTCCTTTCGGAACATTCCTTCCCCTGAACAAGGTGCATCAACTAGAATTTTATCGAAAAAGTTTGGTAACTTTTCTGCAATTACCGTTGGATGGTTTGAAGTTACAATTGCATTTTTAACACCCATTCTCTCTATATTGGAAAGGAGAATATTTGCTCTGCTTTTTATAATCTCATTACAAACTAAAAGTCCTTTGCCGTTTAGTAAAGATGCAATCTGTGTGCTTTTGCCACCCGGTGCTGAACACATATCAAGTACAAAGTCACCTTCTTCTACACCAAGCATAGGTACTGCCGAAGTGGCTGATGGTTCTTGAATATAGAAAGCACCTGCATGATGAAGTGGATTTTTCCCAAGTCCTTTTTCTTCGTTAGGATAGTAGTAACCGTTATCACAAAAAGGTGTTTTCTTTAGTGGAAAGTCCAGAAGTGACAGCAACTTTTCACCGGTACATTTTAGGGTATTTACCCTTAAACCTTTGTATGGTTCTTCATTGTAGCATTTTAAAAATTCATCATAATCATTCGGTATTAAATTTTTTATTTCTTCAAAAAATTTTTCCATATGTATATTTCCTTTATATTTACAGATACTGTTTCTGTAAGGGAGGTGTTCTTATGAACAATAGATACAGACAGAATAACAATCAGAATCAGAACCAGAACAACAACCAGAACCAGAACAATAATCAAAATCAAAATAACAATCAGCAGAATCAGAACCAAAATCAGAACTGCCACAAAAATCAGTCTAACAATCGCAAGAACAATCAGAACATTTAATTTTTAGCAATATGATTTTACATTTTAGCGTGTAGAAAGTTAATTCTACACGCTTATGTGCTGAATTTACATAATTATATTTTACCTTATTTTACGGTGTAAATCAATGTTTATTTAGGTTCAACAAATGGCACATTAAAATATTCTGCAACACTTTGAGCAAGTACCCTAGCAATGTTTCCAATGTTATCCCTAATCCATTGTGCATCTTGACGGTTATCATGATAAGCAACTTCAATCAGCACACTAGGGGCTTTTGTCTGTCTAACTTCTCCTAAAGATGTGGTAGGGATAATTTCTACATTTCTGGGGTAAATTGTTCTGTAGTTTTTTGCAAGAATTTCTGCAAATCGTTTGCCGTTTACCGATGTAGGGTAGTAGTAAATGTCAGCACCTGTATTTTGTCCTTTCACACTTTCAGGAGAGGCATTACTGTGTATTGCAAGGTGTAGGTCATAGCTTCCACTGTTGCTTTGTGCAATAACTTGTCGCACATTATCGGTAGGGCTGTTGCGAACAAAATTAATTCCTGATGCATATAGGTAAGGTTCCATTGCATCAGCAATAAGGTTCATATAGTATTCTTCATTGCCACCATCAACAAATGGATTGAATTCTTGGGTTGAGGGACTTAAAAATAAAGTAGGCATAAAAACACTCCTTTTCTGTTATCTTTAAAGTTTATGAAAAAAAATTAAAAAAATTACTAAAAAGGTCTTTACAAATGAAAAACTTTGTGCTAATATAATATCAAATCAGTAATGATTATCAATTTTACAGACAGGAGGGTGTTTATGAGAAGAAACTTTAGTGCTAAGCGTCAAGCTATTTATGATATGCTTATAAATAGAACTGATCATCCATCAGCTACTCAGATTTATGAGGACTTAAAGGAAGATTATCCTGACCTTAGCCTTGGTACTGTTTATCGCAATATCTCACTTTTTAAGGATGAGAAAATGGCAATTTCTGTTTGCTCCCTAAACGGTGAGGAAAGAATAGACGGTAACACTACACCTCATACACATCTGGTATGCACCTATTGTGGTAAGATTACTGACTTATTCACAAACGATATTGGCACAAGAAACAATGTTGTAGGGGATGGCTTTATAATAGAGAAAAGAGCTATCACTTACTACGGCAGATGCAGAGAATGTGACAATCGTTTAAAAAGTAAAAACATAGAAAATTAAAATTTATATTATCTTAGGAGGAAATTTATTATGGCAAAATGGGTTTGTGCAGTATGCGGTTATGTTCACGAAGGTCCTGAACCACCGGAAAAGTGCCCACAGTGTAACGCACCGGCATCAAAGTTTAATGAACTAAAGGAAGGTGCAGGTTTCGCTTGTGAACATCAGGTAGGCATTATTGATGGTGTTTCAGAAGATATTATTGCAGATTTAAGAGCTAACTTTAACGGTGAATGTTCTGAAGTAGGTATGTACCTAGCAATGGCAAGAGTTGCTGATAGAGAAGGCTATCCTGAAATCTCAGCAGCATTTACAAAGTATGCTTTTGAAGAAGCTGAACATGCAGCAAAGTTTGCTGAAATTCTTGGTGAAGTTGTAACAGACTCTACAAAGAAGAATCTACAGTTAAGAGCAGAAGCTGAAGCAGGTGCTTGTGAAGGTAAGCTAGACCTTGCAGTTAGAGCAAAGAAAGCTAACCTAGACGCAATCCACGATACAGTTCACGAAATGGCTAAGGATGAAGCTAGACATGGTGCAGGTTTCCAAGGTCTGCTAAATAGATATTTCGGCTAATTTCTTAATATCAATATTATAAAATTAAGGCTAGTTACTATAACGGTAACTAGCCTTTTTGTGTGTTGAAAATGTGTATATTTGTTTATGTTTTTATTTGTAGGTTAAGATGATTCAGTTTAACAAATTAGGGTTTTTCAATTTTGTCTGTGGGTAAAGGTTAGTTTTGCAAATTAGGGTTTGTTTTTTTAATTTTGATTGTAGTTAAAGGAAAATTTGCAAAATTATCATAACTGTTATTATAACAATAGTGTGGCTAACAGGTGTAGGGGACATCATTGATGTC
>NZ_JBBMEY010000027.1:0-27801 GCF_040096285.1 Ruminococcoides intestinihominis
TCTGTCAGCTATCGCTGACACCTCCCTTTACACAAGGGAGGCTGGTTAGTCTCTGCTAATTCTAAATATCTACCACAAAACAAGGTATGTTCTAACTCTACAAACCCAAATTTATCTAACTAACCTTTACCCACAGACAAAATTGAAAAACCCTAATTTATCAAACCTACCTATACTCACAATCAAAATTAAAAAGACAAAAGGACTTCTGAAAACAGAAGTCCTTATTTTTCATCTTGCTGAGAGGCAAGTTCAATATTCTTTTGTACAATGCCCTGACCTTGGTCAACATAGCTTGATGCAATACTATAATACTTATTATAATATTTATCATAGGTATTTACTATAGTATTTTTATATCTGTCGGTAAGTGCCATACCACCAACAAAAAGCCCAACTGCCAAAGCAATGATTGATAGCATAATAACCACTTGCTTACCCGTTAGCTTATCCTTCATATTATCACAACCCTTACCTATTATATAACATAAAGTAAGAATTTTTGCAAGAAAAAAGGGAGTGTAAAATACACTCCCTAATATATAAAGTAATGAATTACTTATTTAGGCTTTCGTAAACTGCAACTGCACAAGCAACTGTAGCACCAACCATTGGGTTGTTACCCATACCAATAAGACCCATCATTTCAACGTGAGCAGGAACTGATGAAGAACCGGCAAACTGAGCATCACCGTGCATTCTACCCATTGAGTCTGTTAGACCGTATGAAGCAGGACCTGCACCCATGTTATCAGGATGAAGTGTACGACCTGTACCACCACCTGAAGCAACTGAGAAGTACTTAACGCCATTTTCAATAGCCCACTTCTTGTATGTACCTGCAACTAGATGCTGGAAACGAGTAGGGTTAGTTGAGTTACCTGTAATTGAAACACCAACATTTTCCTTCTGCATGATAGCTACGCCTTCACGAACATCGTTAGCACCGTAGCAACGAACAGCAGCTCTTTCACCATCAGAGAACTTAACTTCACGAACAACCTTTAGTTCGCTGTTGAAGAAGTCAAAGTCTGTTTCAACATATGTGAAACCGTTAATTCTTGAGATGATGTAAGCAGCATCCTTACCAAGACCGTTAAGGATAACTCTTAGTGGTTCTTTTCTAGCCTTGTTAGCGTTTCTAGCAATACCGATAGCACCTTCAGCAGCAGCGAATGATTCGTGACCTGCTAGGAATGCGAAACACTTTGTTTCGTCTCTAAGTAGCATTGCACCTAGGTTACCATGACCTAGACCAACATTTCTCTGTTCTGCAACAGAACCAGGGATTGTAAATGCTTCAAGACCTACACCGATAGCTTCAGCAGCTTCAGCAGCAGACTTAACGCCCTTCTTAAGACCGATAGCACAACCTAGTGTATAAGCCCAGCTAGCGTTTTCAAATGCGATTGGCTGAACACCCTTAACGATTTCGTCTGGGTCAAAGCCGTTATCTAGACATAGCTGTCTTGCCTCTTCAAGAGAACCGATACCATTTTCAGCAAGGCACTTCTCGATTTTTGGCATTCTTCTTTCCATACTTTCAAATGTAACTGCCATGTTTAAATCTCCTCCTTACTGATTATTCTTCTCTTGGGTCAATGTACTTAGCAGCGTTATCAAAACGGCCGTACTGACCAATGTTATTTTTATATGCTTCATCTGGTGTAACACCATGACGAATATCCTGCATCATCTTACCAAGATTTACAAACTGGTAACCGATAACTTCGTCATTTTCGTCAAGAGCTGTCTTAAGAACATAGCCTTCTGCCATTTCCATAAAACGAACACCCTTAGCCTTTGTTGAGAACATAGTACCAACCTGTGAACGAAGGCCCTTACCAAGGTCTTCTAGACCGGCACCGATTGGAAGACCGTCTTCTGAGAAAGCAGTCTGTGAACGACCGTATACTAGCTGTTCAAAAATGTTCTTCATAGCTGTGTTAATAGCATCACAAACAAGGTCTGTGTTTAGACATTCTAGTAGAGTCTTGCCAGGTAGAATTTCTGCAGCCATAGCAGCTGAGTGAGTCATACCTGAGCAACCAACTGTTTCTACAAGAGCTTCTTCAACAATACCGTCTTTTACGTTTAGTGATAGCTTACATGCGCCCTGCTGAGGAGCACACCAACCAATACCATGTGAAAAACCTGAAATATCTTTGATTTCATAAGATTTTACCCATTTACCTTCTTCAGGAATAGGTGCAGGACCGTGCTTTGGTCCTTTTGTTACAGTACACATATTCATTACTTCATTAGAATAATTCATTGTACTTAACTCCTTTCTTTGATTTGTTTGAGAAAGTCCTCTCATACAAGGTAATTATAATCTTTTTTCAGTATTTTATCAAGCATTTTTCTTTATTATTTGCTATTTTTTATCATATTAACTTTTGTTTAAAGATTTTTTGACATACTTTTAACTTAAAAAAGTAAAAAGTAGCTTCCAAATGAAAGCTACTTTATCTATCGTTATTTTACTGTAATCTTACATTTTGCAGACTTTTTACTGCCATCAGTTGTTGATACAGTAATTACTGCTTTACCCTTTTTCTTACCAATAACCTTACCCTTTGAATTTACAGTAGCAACAAGCTTTTTGTTTGTTTTCCAAGTAACTTTCTTGTTGCTTGTTGTGTTAGGATTTACAGTTGCTTTTAGTGTATAAGCACTACCTTTTTTCAAAGTTTTGTTATTTACATTTAGTTTAATCTTGGTTGCTTTCTGAACAACTTTTACTTTACAAATGGATTTAATTGTATTATCACTTGCCAGTTTAGCAGTAATTGTGCAAAATCCATTTGATACAGTTGTCACCTTACCGTTCTTATCTACTTTTGCAACTTTACTGTTACTTGTGGACCAAATAACTCTTTTATTTGTTAGTTCATTTGGTGTAACAGTTGCTACTAGCTTGGTAGAAATATTCTTGTTTGTTTTTGCAAGGGTAAGACTATTTTTACTTAAACTTATTTTACCTTTAACTATTGGTACAGTTGTAGGCTCTGTAGTTGTAGAGTCTGATGAAATTGGCTCTGCAACTGCATAAATAATATTTATCTCTTTATCACAACTTACATAATATGTGCCGTCACCATTATCTTTACAAATATACTGTTGATAATAATAATCGCCATCATTTTCTTTCATCAATCCATAATAGATTACAGTAGTTAGCTTATAGCCATCGTTTGGAGTAATTATCTCGCTATAATGACCACCACTTAATACAATGTTGGATTTTCCAGATGATGTACAATTTACAAGGTTACGGCTAATAGAAATATACCTGCTATTACCGATAACTTCGGTTGTATCGGCAGTTTTTTCATAAGCCTTTGCAATAATCTTAACATCATCAGTAACTTTTGAAATAATAATCTTATATGATTCGTCTGTTATTTTTTGTGGATAAATAATTTGATCACCCATCATCGCTCTTACATCCATACCATCAAAATTTTTGACAATATTTGATGTAATAGTCGCAACATATGAGTCACCTTTCTTTACAGTTTTATCTGTATTTGAAATAGTAACATTATTTGACGAAACATATTCTATACTACAAGTTTCAGTTGTTACTGCAAAAGCAGATACCCCTACAAATGATGATAAAATCATCATTACCGATAAAATAATTGATATTGTCCTTTTCATACATATCCTCCTTAGTTTATCTTTCTACAGGAAATTTGTCAATTATTCCCATTATATATTGTTGAATTAACTTACAATCCATCACCATTATTATAACTTATATTATAAAAAAATGTTACATTTTTACAATATTCGTATATAAAAAATATCGCACCACATTTGTATATATTGCACAACTTAATGTACATTTTACACAAACAAAAGCACTCTTGAATTAAATTCAAGAGTGCTTTGCATTTTGTTATTATATTTTGGAAGAATATACGGAATAATCTAATTAATCCTTAAATGGAACTGAGAAAGCCTCATCAAGTAGTCTTGATAGACCATATTTCTTTTCATTCTTACTCTTAACCTTTACTGTAGTTACTATAATGCTTAGTGCAATAAATACTGCTGCAAAACCGGCAAGTACAAGCATAATACCTGTAATATCCTGACCTGTAGCAATTGTCATTCTAAATCCGTCAACTGCATAAGAGAATGGGAAGAATGGTTTCATTGTTCTGTAGATACTTGGTGAAAGGTCAAGTGGATATGTACCACCGGCACAACCAAGTTGTAGAACTAGAAGAACAAGTAATGCGAATGAACCAACCTTACCAAGGATAATGTTGAAGAAGTATGCAATTGCTGTAAATGCTACAGAAGTCATAATAGCTAAAGCAAATGTTCTGCCAACATAAGCAGGATCCATACCGTTAACATTAATTAGAAGTGTTACCAGAACTGCACCTGCACCAACTGCAAATAATACAAGTTCAAATAGTTTTCTAATCCAAAGTTTCTTCTTTCTTCTGATACGCTTAGGGTCATTTTCTGCACCGGTTACAACACAGAATGAAATACCTGCTACCCAAAGGCCTGCACACATCATATATGCTGCCATAGCTGAACCGTTGTTAGCTACCTTAGAAACCTGAGTTTCATTTGCATTTACAGGAGAAGCAAACATCTTCTTCTGCTTACTTGAGATTGTTGTATTCTTAGCAGTATCAGCACCATTCTTAAGTGCTTTCTTAAGAGTTGTAACACCCTTATCAACTGTTGTTAAGCCATTACCCAGTGTCTTTGAACCATCATGAAGTTTATCTGCACCGTCAGAAATCTTTGTTGCACCACTTGCAAGTTCTTTACTGCCGGAAACAAGCTTATCATTGTTATCCATTAACTGTTTAGTACCATTTGCAAGAGTTGTTGAACCGTTAAATAGTTGTTCAATACCACTTGAAAGTGTTGGTACACTGTCTTTTAGTTTATTAGCACCCTTTGATAAATCGGTAGCACCCTTATTAAGAGTCTTGTTGTTATCAGTTAATTTCTTAGTACCATCAGCAAGTGTCTTAACACCACCTGTGTATGTTGTAACACCGGTCTTTAGTGACTTAGTACCGTCATTTAAGCTCTTAGCACCATCGTTAAGGCTCTTACTGTTGTCATTTAACTGTTTTGTACCCTTTGCAAGAGTATCAACACCACCTGTGTATGTTGATAAACCTGTTTTTAGAGTATCAATACCACCATCTAGCTGAGAAGCACCAATTTCAAGAGCAGTAGCACCGGGGATAAGTTTTTTATCAAGTGTATCCTTAACGGAGCTTAAACCACTATATAGTACAGTTACTTGCTTACTTGCAGTAGGTAGTAGTAATTCTGAGTTATCATTAATTTTCTTTACTGATTTCTTTACAGTATCAACTGACTGACCAACTTCTTTAGCTGTTGAAGCTGCTGTCTTTAGATCAGCACCGGCAGTTGTTAAGTTAGACTGTACTCCCTGTAAACCTGCACCGATTTCTTTTGCTGAAGATTTTAAACCGTTAATTACAGATGCTTGAGTTGCTGCATCAAGGCTCTTAAACCAACTTGATGAAGAAATTGTTGAAATTTCTTTTTGTAAAGATGCAAGACCATCTGATGCTGATTTTAGTTCAGTACCGGCAGTTGTAATATCAACACCAACAGTTGTTAGGTCGCTTTCAAGTGTTGACTCTTCTGCGTTTTGTAGGCTATCGTTTAACTGAGAAATACCACTGTTTAGAGAAGTAAGACCACTTGAAAGTTTCTTTAGCTTTTCTGCATTTTCATCAGTTACTGACTTTGCAAGTTCACCGGACATTTTGTTAAGTCCTGACTTTAAAGTTGAAGTACCTGTTGACAATATGCTTGAACCTGTCTTTAGAGAAAAAGCACCAATGTTAAGTGTGCTTGAACTTTGTGACAATGTTTGAGCACCTGTGTTAGCAGTTGCAACACCGGCAGTATATGTCTTTAGGCCGGACTTTAAAGTTGTTGTACCGTTATGCAAAGTAGAAACACCGTTATTTAGTGTACTTGAATTTTTGTTAAGTGTTTGAGCACCTGTGTTAGCAGCTGCAACACCGTCAGTATAAGTTTTGATACCGTCTTTTAGTGATACGCCACCATTTGCTAAAGCACTAATACCACTTGAAAGAGTAGGTACATTGCTATTTAATGTATCAAGACCTGCTTTAATTCTCCAAGCACCGGAATTTAATGATGTAACACCATTAGTATATGTTACAAGACCTGTGTTTAGAGTATTTGCACCATTAGCAAATGTTACTGAGCTATCTGCTAAAGTCTTTAGGTTAGTTGTAATAGTGTCATTACCATCTGAAAGTTTACCAACACCGTCATTTAGCTTCTGTGCACCATCAACTGCATCATAAAGGCTATCAGCTGTATCTCCAATAGTATCAAAAACTGTCTGTGTATAAGTTTCTGTTACTGTATGTTCGATTTCTGTTTTGATTTTTTCCAAAGCAGTTGAACTCATCTTAGAGGCAATGTAGTTTTTGCCCGGATTAGTTTTGTAGTCAAGCTCCATCTTCTTAGGATTTGCGTCCATCAAAGTTGTTGCATTTTTTGAAAAATCTTTCGGAATGGTAATTACCATATAATATGTACCATTCTCAATACCTTGTTCAGCTGTATCGCTATCAACAAAATTGAATTTCAAGGAATCATTATCCTTTAGTTTGTCTACAAGGTCATCCCCAATGGACAATGTTTTGTCATTGTACTCAACAGATTTGTCATAATTCACCACAGCTACCGGTAGGTCACCTATGTTACCATAAGGATCCCACATTGAACCCAAGAATACACAAGCGTATATTGATGGAATCAACATTACAATACAAATCGCAATAATCGGTAAGACCTTGAGTATAAAAGTTTTTTTCTTTTTACTCATACAATCACCTCATAAAAAATTAAACATAGTGTTGATTTCTTGAACATTTTCTATTATACTAGTATTGTAAAAAAACACAATAAGCAATTTACAACCATATGCACGATAATAAACATACTTGTAAATTGTGTTGAGAAGGTGAAATTTTATGGGTACACAGGACAGAAGAATTAGGAAAACCAGGGCCGTTCTAAAAAGTTCACTACTTTCTCTAATGAAAGAGAAAAGTGTGAAACATATTACGGTAAAAGAGTTGTGTGACAAGGCAGACATTAACAGAGGGACTTTTTATCTTCATTATACAGATGTATTTGATATGTTAGAACAAATTGAGGACGATATGTTTAGAGAGCTTGATGAATTTCTTGTTCCTATTGATAAGCAAGATGATGTTCTAAACGAAGAACTTTTCAGAGAAGTTTTTATCTTTGTAAAGAACAACAATGAATTTTGTCAGGTTATGCTTTCTGATAGAGGTGAAATTGCCTTTACTAAAAAGCTGATTAAGTTCTTGCATAGTAAATTTACAAATCACTTTGGTGATACTAATGCAGCAGAGCATTACTTTTCTTTTATGGTGTTTGGTGTTTTGGGCATAATTGAAAGTTGGCTTAATAATGGTATGAAGGAAACTCCCGAAGAAATGGCAAAAATTTGTTCTAATATTATTCAAAACAAAATCAGAGAACAACTTAACTAAATTTTTCTATGAAAAAAGGTCGGTACTTATTGTACCGACCTTTCTGTTATTTATTAAGTTAAGATAACAACATTTTGTCTGACTCAGCCTCTTCACCGGCAATCTCAGCAAATTTAGCCATAAGGTCAGCTTTTGTTAGTTTCTTCTTTTCTTCACCTTGAACATCATAGATAATCTGACCGTTGTTCATCATAATAAGTCTGTTACCATGAACAATAGCATCATTCATATTATGAGTAATCATCATTGCAGTCAACTTATCTCTCTCAATAATTTCTTCAGAAATCTGTAGAACCTTAGCAGCAGTTGTAGGGTCAAGTGCTGCAGTATGTTCATCAAGAAGTAATAACTTTGGTGTTTGTAAAGATGCCATAAGTAGTGTTAATGCTTGTCTTTGACCACCGGAAAGAAGTCCTACCTTTGATGTCATTCTGTCCTCAAGTCCTAAGCCTAAAATCTTTAACTTTTCGTGGAACATTTCTTTTTCTTTCTTAGTAATTCCCCACTTTAAAGTTCTTTTCTTGCCTCGTCTATAGGCAAGAGCTAAGTTCTCAATAATCTGCATATCAGGAGCAGTACCCATCATAGGGTCTTGGAAAACTCTACCGATAAATTTCGCTCTTTTATATTCAGGTAAACCTGTAACATTTACACCGTCAAGGATAATGCTACCGTTATCAACAGGCCATACACCTGTAATAGCATTCATCAAAGTTGATTTACCTGCACCGTTACCACCGATAATAGTAACAAAGTCACCCGGATTAAGGTGGAGAGAAACTTTGTCCAGTGCTTTCTTTTCATTAATTGTACCCGGGTTAAAGGTTTTTTCAATAGAATTAATCTTTAGCATCTAACTTCTCTCCTCTCTTTTTAGCTTTACTAAATGAACTTTTACTCTTTGACTTTAAGTAAGGAACTGCTAGGAATAATGCAACGATAATTGCAGTAAATAGCTTTAGGTCGTTTGAATTTAACTTTAGCCACAATACAATTGTCATAATGAAGTAATAGATAATACCACCGATTACAACAAAAACAAGTTTACCGATAAAGTTCATCTTCTTGCCTAAGATAGCCATACCGATAGCCTCACCGATAATAACTGCTGCAAGACCTGTTACGATAGCACCTCTACCTTGGTTAATATCGGCAAAGCCTTGATACTGAGTCATTAAACCACCTGAAAGTGCTACGATACCATTTGATAATGAAAGACCGATAACTTTCATTGTTGAAATATTGATACCTTGTGCGCTACTCATTGAGTGGTTACTACCTGTTGCTCTAAGTGCTGAACCTTGTTCTGTACCAAAATACCAATATAACAAAGCAATAAGTGCTACTGCAAAAATAACAGAAACAATAATTGCCTGTGGTACATTGCCAAGAGTAACATACAAATCCTTTTCACCAAAAGCAAATGATTTATTTGATGAGAAGTCCATAATTCTTAGGTTAATAGAATATAGAGCAATCTGTGTTAAGATACCTGCAAGAATAGCCGGAATACCTAACTTAGTATGTAAAATACCTGTAACAAAACCTGCCACAAGTCCGGCAAGTACTGCAATAATTAAGCAAGACCACATAGGGAAACCTGCAAGTTTCAACATAATAGTTACTGCACCACCGGTTGTAAAAGTACCGTCAACTGAAAGGTCGGCAACATCAAGTAGCCTAAAAGTAATGTAAACTCCCAAAGCCATAATACCCCAAATAATACCTTGGGCAACTGCACCGGGTAAATTATTTAGAAGTTGTAGTGGACTAAGGGAGCTAAAGTATGACATAATAGCGTCCATTTTTATCCTCCTATAATTACGCCCAAAAGCATATAAATGTATTTTCTACCTTGAAACACATTTATATGCCTTTGAACTGACTTTATTAATTAGGGGTTGACATAAGCCAACCCCTATTTTTGTTTAGTAAATTTTAATTACTTATCTTCGCCGATTGCCTTGTAATCTGATGGAATATCAAGACCCAGAGCCTTACAAATTTCAACATTGTATTCCTTTGTAAACTTAGGAGCTGACTTAACTTCCATCTTAGAAATGTCTTTGCCATTTACAATAATATCATAAGCCATTTCGCCTGTTGTATAACCAAGGTCATAGTAGCTGATTGAAAGTGTTGCAACACCACAACCTGAGCAAATACCTTCTTCACCGGCAA
The DNA here is from genome assembly GCF_040096285.1 of Ruminococcoides intestinihominis. Lineage (NCBI taxonomy): Bacteria > Bacillati > Bacillota > Clostridia > Eubacteriales > Oscillospiraceae > Ruminococcoides > Ruminococcoides intestinihominis. Next base: position 9,768 of record NZ_JBBMEY010000027.1, read on the forward strand.
TGATTGGTGTCTTTTCCTTTAGAGCAACATTGTTAACTGTCTTAGCACAGTTAGCGGCTGTGTTATCTGTTGGAACATAAAGAACATCACTTTCACCACAAGCTGTCTTTGTAACAGAAGCTACGTCATTAGAGTCAGCAAAAGTAAATTCTTTAACTGTCTTGCCAAGTTTCTTTAGGTAGTCTGTAATTGTTGTTGCCTGATACTTTGAGTTAGGTTCACCTGAACAATATAGAATACCAACCTTCTTAGAGTTTGGATATAGTTCATTAATCATATCAGCCTGTTCGTCAAGTGGAGCAAGGTCTGTTGTACCTGATACATTAGCACCTGTTGTACCTGTCCAGTTGTCAATACCAAGAGCTGAACCGTAATCTGTAATTGAAGTACCTAGGATAGGAATAGTCTTTGTTGCAGAAACTGCAGCCTGTAAAGCAGCAGTACCGTTTGATAGAATCAAATCAACATTGTCAGAAGCAAACTGATTACAGATTGTAGCACAAGTAGCTGAGTCACCTGCAGCGTTCTGTTCTGTGAAAGATACCTTGTCACCAAGTTTTTCTGTTAAATAAGCCTTAAAGCCCTTTGTTGCAGCATCAAGAGCAGGATGCTGAATAAGCTGACAGATACCGATTTTGTAACTTTTGTTTGCGTCACTACTTGAACTGTTTGAGCTACTGCCACAAGCAGTTGCACATAGAGCCATAGCAACAACACAAAGCATTGCTAATATTTTTTTCATTGTTTTTTCCTCCCAAATAGAGTTCCTCTCTATTTTTAATAACTCAATTTTATCACAGTAAAATTTGGTTGTCAATAGCACTTTAAAGTGTTAAAGCGTTAGCAAAAAAATTTAGTTAACTGCACAAATAAACCTACTTAAATTCGTTTAAAATGATAGTGATATTCTTTATATTTGGTTATTTTCACCATATACAATACTTCTAATTTGACATAACGGCAGTCCTAAAATTAGCTATAAATCTAATATTGAAAATTTCTATATTTATGATATAATAATTTTATCTATTATTTAAGAAAAATTTTTAAGCGAGGAACACTATGGCTGAGGAACTAAAGAACAATAATAATGAAGAAGTAATGTCAAGTAACTTCATCCATACTTTTATTGATGAAGATATTGCCGAAGGTGGTCAGTATGAAGGTAAAACAGTACACACTCGTTTTCCTCCTGAACCAAACGGCTACCTACACATTGGTCATGCAAAGGCTATTTGCATTGACTTTGGCACAGCAGAAAAGTACAACGGACTTTGTAACCTTAGAATGGACGACACAAACCCTACTAAAGAAGATGTAGAATATGTTGATGCTATTAAGGAAGATATTAAGTGGCTTGGTTTTGATTGGGGTGACAGATTCTACTTTGCATCTGAATACTTCCCACAAATGTATGACTATGCAGTTGAACTTATCAAGAAAGGTTTAGCTTATGTTTGCGAACTAAATACAGAACAGATGAAGGAATACAGAGGCGACCTAAAAACTCCTGCAAAGAGCCCTTATAGAGACAGACCTATTGAAGAAAGCCTTGATTTATTTGAAAGAATGAAGAATGGCGAATTTGAAGACGGTAAAATGACTCTTAGAGCAAAGATTGACCTTGCTTCAGGTAACTTTAGTATGCGTGACCCTGTAATCTACCGTATCAACCATATGGCACATCATAAGACAGGTACTGATTGGTGCATTTATCCTATGTATGACTTTGCTCATCCTATTGAAGATGCTATTGAAGGCATTACACATTCACTATGCACACTTGAATTTGAAAGTCACCGTCCACTATATGATTGGGTTATTGCTAATATTTCAGCACCTGCAAAGCCTAGACAGATTGAATTTGCTCGTCTTGGCATTAACAACACAGTAATGAGCAAGAGAAAGCTTCGTCAGTTGGTAGAAGAAGGCTATGTTAATGGTTGGGATGACCCAAGAATGCCTACTCTATGTGGTTTAAGAAGAAGAGGTTACACACCTGAATCTATCCGTTCATTCTGTGAACAGATTGGTGTGTCTAAGGTTAATTCAACAGTTGAATACGGTTTCCTAGAACATTGTCTAAGAAATGACCTTAACGATAGAGCAAACAGAATTATGGCTGTTATCCACCCTATTAAGCTGGTTATCACTAACTATCCTGAGGGCAAAACAGAAGAATTCACAGTAGAGAACAACCCTAACCACCCTGAGGACGGTGAAAGAACAATTACATTCTCAAGAGAATGTTACATTGAAAGTGAAGACTTTATGGAAGACCCTTTCAGAAAGTATCAGCGTCTATATCCGGGTAATGAAGTAAGACTAAAGTCAGCTTACTATGTTACTTGTACAGGTTGTGACAAGGATGAAAACGGCAATGTTACTACTGTATATGCTGAATATGACCCAGAATCTCGTGGTGGTGATACTCCAGACGGTAGAAAGGTTAGAGGTACTATCCATTGGGTAGATGCTAATAACTATGTACCTGCTGAAGTTAGACTATATGACAATCTATTTACTGATTCTGAACCTGACACAGGTGACAAGAACTTTCTAGACTATATTAATCCTGAAAGTCTTGTTGTACTAAATAATTGTAAGGTTGAAGCATCTGTTAAGGATAACCCACATACTCATTATCAGTTTATGAGACTAGGTTACTTCTGTACTGACAACAAAGACAGTAGCAAAGACCACTTTGTATTTAACAGAAGTGTTAGCCTAAAAGATGGCTTTAAGAAGAAAAAATAATTTTCTTTAATATAACAACAAAAGGCATTGGTTATCCAATGCCTTTATTTTTAGATATGAGGTAAAATTTATGAATACTGTTCTTGTAACCGGTGGTTCAAAGGGTATCGGCAGTGCTATTGCCGAAGAATTTGCTTCCCTTGGTTATGCCGTTGCAATTAACTACAACAAAAGCGAAGAAAAGGCAAAAGCACTTTCCTTAGAATTAATGAAAAAATACAAAGTACCTGTGGGTGCTTACAAGGCTGATGTTAAAGACAGAAATGAAGTTGCCCATATGGTAGCTAAAATTAAGGATGAACTTGGAACAATAGTTATCCTTGTAAACAATGCCGGTATCAGCACACAAAAGGAATTTTCACAAATTACAAATGATGAATGGAAAGTAATGTTAAGCACTCACCTTGACGGTGCATTTAACTGCACACAAGAAGTAATGCATGATATGATTTATCGTCAATACGGCAAGATAATCAACATCAGCTCTATGTGGGGTGTCACCGGTGGTAGCTGTGAAGTCCATTACAGTACTGCAAAGGCAGGTATTATCGGATTTACAAAAGCTTTGGCAAAGGAACTTGCACCTAGCAACATTAATGTAAATTGCGTTTGTCCCGGTGTTATCAAAACCGATATGCTGAATATTTTTAGTGAGGAAACCTTGGAAGACCTAAAAAATAACACTCCACTAAAAAGACTTGGTACTCCTACAGATATTGCAAAAGCAGTAGCCTTCTTCGGTAGTAAAGACTCCGACTACCTAACCGGCAATATTCTAAATGTTAATGGTGGGTTTGTGATTTGATAATTTTATAATGCACAAAAGGGTTTCTAAACGGAAACCCTTATTTTTATATTACTATGTAATTATATTTTACTTTTTCACTTAATAAGCTCTAAAAATTCAGGGAAAATTTCTAGGCTTCTTTCCAGTATTCCTTGCATATAAGCTATTGATGTACCGTAATTTGTGAAAGGTACATTTTGTTTAATAGCCATATTCATTCTACTTTGGACTTCTCTTTCATTGAGCATACAACCACCACAATGAATAATGAGTTTATACTTTCCTAAATCATTTGGAAATTCTGTACCACTGCAAAAATCAATTTCTATATTTTTATTAGTGAAATTATTTAACCATTTAGGCAGTTTAACTGTACCTATATCTTCACATTGTCTATGGTGGGTACAACCCTCTGCAATAAGAATTTTGTCACCGTTATTTAAACCACTAATTGCCTTAGCACCTTTTACTGCTGTAGCTAAAAAACCTTTGTACCTAGCCATTAATATTGAAAATGAAGTTAAATAAATATCCTTTGGTGTATCGGCATTTGCCTTTTTAAAAACCTGACTATCAGTAATAACCACCTTTGGTTTTTTGTTAAGGTTATTAATAGTTTCGGTTATTTTGTCCTCTTTACACACAATTGCAGTACAGTTGCTATCAAGAATATCCCTAATAGTCTGTTGCTGAGGAAGTATCAGCCTACCCTTTGGTGCTGACTTATCAATCGGCACAACCAATAGAGCAATATCGCCTTCATTTAGTTTGTCACCGATAATCTTTTTATCCTCTACTTTTACAAAATGTGCAACCTTTTCTCTTAAATCGTTTATACCAATATTTTCTGTGGCACTAACCATAATTTCATTATTAGATGGGTTATCTAATTTTTGCAAATCCATTTTGTTATATACAATAATGTACGGAATATTCTTTTCCTTAAAAAGTGAAATCAGCTTTCTGTCAAAATCATTCTTACCTTTTGTTATATCAACTACAAGAATTGCAACATCGGTTTTCCTAAGAATTTGGAGAGTTTTTTCTACTCTTAGTTTTCCTAAATCACTGTTATCATCAAACCCGGGTGTATCTATAATTTCAACAGGACCTATTGGCAACAGTTCCATTGACTTACTTACCGGATCAGTAGTTGTACCAAAAACATTTGAGACTACAGAAAGTTTTTGATTTGTAAAGGCATTTACAACAGAACTTTTTCCGACATTACAGTTGCCAAAAAATGCAATATGAAGTCTATTTGACTTTGGTGTAGTGTTCATAAATTCTCCTTAAAATCTAAAATCACGAATACCTTGTTCAATCTTTTCCAAATGGTCCTTACAAATTTTCTTTACCTTTTCTTTAGGAATATTCTCTAGTTCTGATTTAATCAGTTCTTCCCCAACTTTTCTGGTTTCTTCACTTGCATAGTCCATTAAATATTCCTTTAGGGTCATTAGTGCATTTGGGTGGCAACAATTTTGTATTTGCTTAGATTTACAAAGTGCCATAAACCTGTCACCTGTTCTGCCCTCACGATAACAAGCAGTACAGAATGATGGAATGTAACCCATTTTCATTAACCACAATACAACTTCATCAAGGGTACGATTATCGGAAACATCAAACTGTTCTGTATCATGTGGTCTGATTTCTTCCGTATATCCACCTACTGAAGTTCTTGATGCACCTGAAATTTGTGATACACCCAGTCCGATTACCTTTTCTCTAACCTTTTGACTTTCTCTTGTAGAGATAATCATACCTGTGTATGGTACTGCAATACGGATTAATGCGCAAATTTTTGCAAAGGTATCATCATCAATACCATTGTCAAAAACATTAGGGTCAATATCATCTGCTCTTTTTATTCTAGGTACAGAAATTGTATGAGGTCCAACACCATGCACTGCCTCTAGGTGTTCAGCATGCATTAATAGTCCTGCAAATTCATACTTGTACATTTCCAAACCAAAAAGCACACCAAGACCTACATCATCAATGCCACCCTCCATTGCTCTGTCCATAGCCTCTGTATGATAATCATAATTATGCTTTGGACCTGTTGGGTGCAATTGTTCATAACTTTTCTTGTGGTAAGTTTCTTGGAACAAAATATACGTACCTATTCCGGCATCTTTAAGTTTTCTATAATTTTCAACAGTAGTTGCTGCAATATTTACATTTACTCTACGGATTGCACCATTCTTGTGCTTAATAGAATAAATAGTGTTTATGCACTCCAGTATATACTCAATAGGATTATTCTTAGGGTCTTCACCGGCTTCTATAGCAAGTCTTTTATGACCCATATCTTGAAGTGCAATAACCTCTTTCTTTACTTCCTCTTGAGTTAGCTTTTTTCTGCCTATATGCTTATTTTTCATATGATAAGGACAATATACACAACCGTTTACACAATAGTTAGAAAGATACAGTGGTGCAAACATTACAATTCTATTGCCGTAAAAATCTTTCTTTATCTGCTTTGCAAGTGCATACATTTCCTTAATTTTTTCTTCATTCTCACAAGCTAAAAGTACAGATGCTTCTCTGTGGTTTAGACCTTTTCTTTCCTTAGCTTTCTCTAATATTTTATCAATTAATTCTAAGTTATCCTTATTTTTCTCAGCATAATCAAGGGTATCAAGGATTTCTCCGTCATTAATAAACTCCTCTGCTTTTAAGGATTTTACATTATATTCTGCCATATTTTCTCCTAACAAAAAGGTGCACCCATATTTGGGTACACCCATTAAACACTACCGAACAGTGCTTTGTGAACTCAATTTATAGTATAACAATTATACCATCACTGTTCTAATAATACAAGATATTGTGTTTTAAAATACAATTAGCACTTTTCAGGTTCGCCGTATTCTTCACCGAAAGTTTCAGCAGTTACTTTCTTCATAACCTGTGGGTCTAAAGGTCTATCCTGAAAATCTGTGTCAACTTCAGCAATTTCATTTACAACATCCATACCTTCAATAACCTTACCGAAAGCAGCATACTGACCGTCTAGGTGAGGGCTTGTCTTGTGCATAACAAAGAACTGGCTACCTGCTGAATTTGGCATCATTGAACGAGCCATAGAAAGAACACCTTCTGTGTGCTTTAAATCATTTTTAAAGCCATTGCCAGAGAATTCACCCTTAATGCTATATCCTGGACCACCCATACCTGTGCCTTCAGGACAGCCACCCTGAATCATAAAACCGTAGATTACTCTGTGGAAGTTTAGACCATCATAATAGCCACTATTTACTAGGCTTAGGAAGTTCTTTACTGTATTTGGTGCAATTTCAGGATATAGTTCAGCTTTAAAAACCTTACCGTTTTCCATTTCAAAAGTTACAATTGGATTCTTCATTTTTCATTCTCCTTATATAGAAAATTATTCTATATGTAATATTAACAATAAAGATGATTTTAGTCAAGGTTCATTTAACTTTAATCACATTTACACACTATGTTCATTGTCCTTTCACTTTCACAAAGTAATATAATGACAGTAAAGAAAACAACAACTAAATTTTTAATAGATAATTTTTTCATTTTTCCTTTCTTGTAAAGAGCACCTGAACAGGTGCTTTTTGCTTTTGTGTTTTGTAAATAATTGCTATATATTCACCTACTTATTCTACTATATGAATATTGCATTACATTTTTATTTGGTATATAATTATTAATATGAAAAATATGATATTGAAAAGTAAGGGGACTATATTATTAGTCCTTTGTTTACTTATTACAACAGTTACTTGTGGTTGTGATGTAAGCGACAATACACAAGTAAGCTATAGTGGACTGACAGTAAGTTTCATTGATATTGGTCAAGGTGACAGCATATTATTACAATGTAAAGATGAGTCTATGTTGATAGATGCCGGTGAAAATGACAAAGGTGATACAGTAGTAAATTACCTAGAAAGTCACAATGCCACCAAGCTAAAATATGCAGTTGGCACTCACCCACATTCTGACCATATTGGTGGTATGGATACTGTGCTGAAGAATATTCAGACAGATACTTTAATTTGCCCTAAGGTTACATACAACACTAAAACTTGGAAAGATGTTGAAACTGAGGCTAAAAGTCAAAACACCAAGATTGAATATGCCAATGCCGGTGAAAGCTATACTTTAGGTGATGCTACATTTACAATTATCTCACCTAAAAAGAATCACATTTATAGTGACTGCAACAACTACTCAGTAGTTATCAAAGCTGATTATGGGGAAAATTCTTTCCTTTTTACAGGAGATGCTGAAAAGTTAGTTGAGGATGAGATTCTGGAAAGTAATTATAACATAAAAGCTGATGTACTAAAGGTAGGACATCATGGCAGTTCAACCAGCAGTAGTGAGAAATTCTTAAACAAGGTTTCTCCAAAATATGCAGTAATCAGTTGTGGTGTAAATAATGAATACGGTCATCCACATAAGGAAACTTTAGAAAAGCTAAAGAAAAGAAATATTAAAACTTACAGAACCGATTTAGAAGGTACTGTTGTTGCTCAAAGTGATGGTAAAGAAATCCGTTTTTCTACTGAAAAAAATAACAGTAGCAACATAAAAACCGAAACTTATGCCACTAAAGGAAATAAAGGAACTACAATATCTAAAGAAAAATTTATAGGGAATAAAAACAGCAAAAAGTTTCACAAACCTAGTTGTGACTCAGTTTATGCAATGAGTGATAAAAACAAAGTTTATTTTGATAATCGCAAGGATGCACTGTATGAGGGATACACGCCTTGTAAAAGTTGCAATCCTTAAATGAGGGGTTTCTATGATAAATACATTGTTGAAAGAAAAATCTGTATGGGAAAAACTTATGGTCACCAGAAAGCCGATTATACTTTACGGTATGGGTGATGGTGCTGATAGAGTTTTACAGGAATTTGAACTGCTAAATATTCACGCAAGTGGTGTTATGGCATCTGATGACTTTGTAAGAGGTCAAAGTTTTCACAAATTTACAGTAAAAACACTTGCACAGATAGAGGAAGAATTTAAGGACTTTATTATTCTTATTACTTTTGGCACACACATTCCGGAAGTTATGGCTAACATTAAGGCACTTGAAAAGGAATATGAAGTTATGATTCCCAGTGTACCGGTAGCCGGTGAATGTGTTTTCAACAGAAGTTATCTTGTTAGAAATGGTGAAGAAATAATGACCGCTTACAACCTTATGGCTGATGAAGAATCAAAGAAAGTGTTCAAGAATATGTGCTACTTTGAATATACAGGTGAATTAAAGTACCTTTATGCTATGGAAAGCAGCAAGGATGATGCATTTAAAATTCTTAACCTAAATTCTGAAGAAGATTATCTTGACCTTGGTGCTTATCGTGGTGACACTATTGATGAATTTCTAAAATATACTTGCAACCACTACCACTCAATTACTGCCCTAGAACCTGAGCCAAAAACTTTTAAAAAGTTAGTAGAGGCTAAAGGCGACCTAGAAAATACAACATTGCTAAACAAGGCAGTATGGAGCTTTGACACAGAGCTTGAATTTAGAGCAGATATGGGCAGAGGTTCACTTATCAAAAACAATGGTGGACTACTTGCAGAAACTGTCAGCATTGATTCTCTGGCAGAGGATACAAAATTCACTTACATAAAAATGGATGTTGAGGGTGTTGAGTTTGTAGTACTTTCAGGTGGTATGACATTAATGGCTGAACATAAGCCAAAACTGAATATAGCCTGTTATCACAGATGTTGTGATATTTACAGACTACCTGCCGTTATCCATAGAGCCAACCCTAACTACAAAATATATATGCGACACCATCCATATATCCCTTGTTGGGACACAAACTTATATTGTATATAAAATAATCTCCACAAGAATTCTTGTGGAGATTTTCTTTAGCTATTTACTTTTATCATAAGTGTTGCGTATGCATATTCAGGGGTGGAGTTATAAACTAGGTTAACACCTTTTTCTTGAAGATTATTTGATGAATCATACAAGGCACTTTCTTTATTCAGACCTTGCAAGTAAAGTGGAATATTCTTCTCTTTACACTTACTCAGTAATATATCAACTGCATTTTCATCAGCAGTACCACTATGATACCCAACAAGCAAACATGCCTTTATATTATCAGTAAAGTTAACCATACCAAAGTCTATAAATGGGTATATTTTTATGATAGCTACTTTATTATTAAATGTAATATTTTTACTGCACTTTGTTACAGTTAAAGGACTGTTGCCGGTTCTGAATTTATCGGAAAAATAATCAGCCTCCATAACTGTATCGGCACTAAAGATACTGTCAAATACTGTCCACACCCCTACTCTGTTATCCATTATAAGTTCAACAGAGGTTGTAAAGTTACTATAGCCATTGCTTGTAGGGTCACTAAGGACTTTATCTGCACCAGTAAGTACAACAGGAATTTTATAATCTTTACAAAATATAGAAACAAATGCCGAGGTATAAGAAAGTGTATCGCTACCATGAGTAATAATAATTCCCTTGTAGTCACTATAATCTTTTATTAGTTCTGCAAAAAGCATTTCTATATTCTTAATTTTAATATTTTCAGAAAGTATGGAATAAAGATTTACAACATCAAAATCAATATTTGAATTAAACTTTTCTTTCCACATTGAGGCTATGTTAGAGTCTTTATTATTCTTTACAACACCATTAACCTTTTCACTACCAACTGTACCACCGGTAAGGATAACCTTTATCTTCATAAAATCACCTATTGTTATTATAAGTAAAAATTCTAGTATAACTAAAAAAAGCCGTCATAAAGACGGCTTTAATTTTTATCTCATTAGCTATTTACTACCTGAGTAATAACTTTCTTAATGTTTGTTTCTGTTAGGCCGAAGATTTCAAGAAGTTCCCAAGCAGGACCTGAGTAACCGAATCTATCATTAACACCAATTCTTGTTACTGGAACAGGACAATACTGAGATGTAACTTCACAAACTGCATCAGCAAGACCACCCATAACATTGTGTTCTTCAACTGTAATAATCTTGCCTGTTTCCTGAGCTGCCTTAATAATAATATCCTTATCAATTGGCTTGATTGTGTGGATATTAATTAATCTTGCATTGATGCCTTCCTTTTCAAGAGCATCTACTGCCTTTCTAGCTTCGTTAACAACAAGACCTGTAGCAACAACAGTAACATCGTTACCTTCGTGTAGAGTGATACCCTTGCCAAGTTCAAATTTATAATTATCAGGATCATTAAATGAATCAATAGCAAGTCTGCCAAGTCTGATATAAACAGGACCGTTGTGTTCAAGAGCAGCCTTAGTTGCTGCCATCATTTCCCAATGGTCAGCCGGGTTAAGAATTACCATATTAGGAATAGTTCTCATAATACCAATGTCTTCTAGGCACTGGTGAGTTGCACCGTCTTCACCTGTTGAAATACCTGCATGAGAACCGGCAATCTTAACATTTAGGTTAGGATATGCAACAGAGTTTCTAATCTGTTCAAATGCTCTACCTGTTGAGAACATTGCAAAAGATGCTGCAAATGGCTTTTTACCTGCTGCTGCAAGACCTGCTGCAACACCAATCATATTGCTTTCTGCAATACCACAGTTAATAAATCTTTCAGGATACTGCTTCTGGAAAATACTTGTCTTTGTTGCTGCTGAAAGGTCAGCGTCTAGTACAACAATATCTTCATCAGTTTTTGCTAGTTCACAAAGTGCTTCGCCAAAACTTTCTCTGGTTGCCTTAGTTACTTTTTCCACGATTAACCCTCCAATGATGCAAGTGTAGCTTCTAGTTCAGCCATTGCTTGTTTATATTCTTCATCGTTAGTTGCCTTACCGTGCCAACCAACCTGATTTTCCATAAAGCTAACACCCTTACCCTTAACAGTTTTCATAAGGATAGCTGTTGGCATACCTTTAGTTTCTTTTGCTACTGCAAAAGCCTTGTCTAGTTCTTCAAATGAGTGACCGTCAACCTTTAGAGTATTAAAGCCGAATGCTTCAAACTTCTTGTCCAGTGGTTCAATGCCACCAACTTCAGCAACTGTACCGTCAATCTGAAGTCCGTTCTGGTCAACAATAACAACAAGGTTGTCTAGGTTCTTATGAGCAGCAAACATAAGTGCTTCCCAAACCTGACCTTCTTCACATTCACCGTCACCAAGAACAGTATATACTCTGTAGTCCTTGTTGTCCATCTTACCTGCAATAGCCATACCACAAGCAGTTGAGATACCCTGACCAAGAGAACCTGTGCTCATATCAATACCCGGTGTACCCTTCATATCAGGGTGACCCTGTAGCATAGCACCTACATGACGAAGTGACTTTAGTTCGTCCCAATCAAAATAGCCCTTTAGTGCAAGTACTGCATAAAGTGCAGGTGCTGAGTGACCCTTTGAAAGAACAAATCTATCTCTATCTGCCCACTTAGGGTTTGATGGGTCAACATTCATTTCCTTAAAATAAAGATAAGTTAAAACATCAGCAGCAGAAAGTGAACCACCCGGATGTCCTGACTTAGCATTATAAGTGCCGATGATAGCACCCATTCTTGCCTTAGTTGCGTTAATTTGCAACTGCTTAATTTCGCTAATCTCCATGTTTAGCCTCCAGTTATTACCTTAAAATAAATACTGTTTTCTGAATAAACCATAGTTATTCATAATATTGCTTAATAATGATAACACAATAGTTTTTTACAAATATTCTTTAAAAGAATAATGCTCTTATTTTTCTTGTTTTTTCCACATTTTTACTGTATTTTTTCAACAATTCGGTCAAGGAGCTTTTCTGCTACTTGTTCTTTTGTCATAATAGGCAATGTTTCTTCATTATCTTTGGTAATGATTGTGACAACATTTGTATCTGTACCAAAACCTGCACCCTTTACTTTAACATTGTTTGCAACAATCATATCAAGATTCTTTCTAGTGAGTTTATCCCTAGAATTTTCCACCATATTTTCTGTTTCCATAGAGAAACCACACAAGAACTGATTTTCTTTATGTTCACCAAGATACTTAATAATATCCTTAGTTGGCTTTAACTTTATTGTGTCCATATTTCCACTGGATTTTTTAACTTTTTCATCAAATACATTTTCCGGTGTAAAGTCTGCTACTGCTGCTGACTTTATAACAATATCTGCATTATCATAATTTTCAACAACTGCATTAAACATATCTTCAGCAGACACCACATCAATAGTATTTACAAATGGTACTTTCTCAAGAGAAGTTATACCACTGATTAAGGTAACATCAGCACCACGCTCCATAGCTACCTTAGCAATAGCATATCCCATTTTGCCGGTAGAATGATTTGTAATATATCTTACAGGATCAATTTTTTCCTGAGTTGCACCGGCAGTTACAACTACTTTCTTACCTACTAAATCTTTCTCATACTTACATTCTCTTTCAATGTACTTATACAAATCCTTAGGCTCAGGCATTTTACCTTTGCCTACTGCACCACAAGCTAATCTGCCACTTGATGCCTCAATAATTTCATAACCATAGTTCTGCAACTTTTTCATATTATCCTGTACAATAGGATTTTCGTACATATTGGTATTCATTGCAGGTACAATAAACTTCTTTGCTTTTTTACAAGCCATTACTGTTGTAGTTAGCATATCATCAGCAATACCGTTTGCAATTTTGCCAATAACATTTGCAGTACATGGTGCAATCATCACTACATCTGCCTTTTCTGCAAGACTGATATGTTCAATCTCAAAGCTATGAAATCTATCAAATGTATCTGTGATACATCTGTTTTTTGTTAATGCCTCAAATGTATTTGGTGTAATAAAGTTCATTGCATTTTTTGTTAAAATAACATCAACATTATACCCTTGCTTTACCAGCATTGATACAAGGTTAGGTGTTTTATAGGCTGCAATACCACCTGCTACACCGATTAGTATATTTTTTCCATTCATAATAAACATTCCTTTAACCCTTTAGGTTTCTATATTTTGATTATATCAAATAGTCCAAAAAAATCAACAATATTACCTTTATACTTGATTTTATATGTTTTTTAAGGCATAATTAAGGTAGATATTTTTGACATTGGAGGGTAATATGTTACTTGCAATAGATATAGGCAATACAAATATTGTAATTGGCATAATAGATAATGACCAAGTTGCCTTTACCGGCAGACTTGCAACAGACAAGCTAAAAACTGCTGATGAATACGCATTACAGTTTGTTGGTATGCTTAATATGAAACACATTGATGTTGCAGATATTGAGGGTGTTATCATCAGTTCTGTTGTGCCACCACTAATCTTAACAATGAAAAGAGCTATCAAAACATTAACAGGAAAAGTTCCTGTTATCTTAGGTCCGGGTACAAAAACCGGTCTTAATATTAAGCTGGACAATCCGGCACAATTAGGTTGTGACCAAGTAGCTGATGCAGTTGCAGTAATCAACAAATATCCTACACCTGCAATGGTTCTTGATATGGGTACTGCTACTACTGTTTCTGTTATTGACAAAAACAAAAACTACCTTGGTGGACTTATTATTCCCGGTATTAGAATCAGTCAAGATGCTTTGTCATCATCAACCAGTCAGTTACCAAGAATCAGCCTTGAAAAGCCTGAAAAGGTTATTGGCAAAAACACTATTGACTGTATGAAAAGTGGTGCAGTTTACGGCTCGGCATCTATGATTGACGGTTTAGCAGATAGAATTGAAGATGAACTTGGCGAAAAGGTTACTATTATTGCAACAGGTGGCAATGCTGAAAGTATCGTTTCTGTTTGCAAGAGAGATGTAATATATGACGGAAACTTACTATTAGACGGATTGAACTTTATTTATAAGAAAAACAACAAATAAGAGTGATATTATGAAAGCGAATAAAAAGAAAGACACTATCCTAAAAATGTTAAAAGAGAATAGTGACAGATATATTAGTGGTGAAGAACTTTCAGAAATGTTTAATGTTAGCCGTACTGCAATATGGAAAAACATTAACGATTTACGAAAAATGGGTTACGATATTGACTCAGTTACAAACAGAGGCTACAAACTTATGTCATCACCGGGTATTTTAAATGCAGGTGAAACTAAGACTTATATTGATGATAATTCTCTGATTGGCAAAGAATTAATAGTGTTTGAAACTATCGACTCAACCAACACCTACCTAAAGTCTAATGCAGAAAAGTACCCTACCGGTACAGTTATTGCCTCAAGAGAACAGACCGGTGGCAAAGGCAGACTAGGCAGAGTATGGCAAAGTAAAAAAGATGACACAATCAGCTTTTCTGTACTATTAAGACCTGATATTGCACCAATGGAAGTTTCTGCGATTACTCCACTTTGTGGACTGGCAGTTGCAAAAGCACTTAACCAGTACTTTGACTTTGGTGCAGAGATTAAGTGGCCTAATGATGTTATTATCGGCAACAAAAAGCTGGTTGGTATTCTAACAGAAATGAACTGTGAATTTGACAAGGTTGATTTTATTGTTGTTGGTATCGGCATAAATATTCTTAACAAAGATTTTCCGGAAGAAATTAGCAAGAAAGCAACATCATGTGCATTGGAAAGTGAAAAAGAAATTGACAAGAACAAACTTCTTGCACTTATTCTAAAACACATTGAAAATATACTTTTAAAGGGTAACTACTCCTTTAATGAAGAAAATTTAAAGGAATACAAAGACTACTGTGCAACACTTGGCAGAAATATTATTTTCACAAGAAAAGGTGAAAAAGTATCAGGTAAAGCTACTGACATTGATAATAACGGTGAACTTGTTGTTACTCTTGAAGACGGCACTACAGAAACTGTCTTTAGTGGTGAAGTTACAGTACAAGGTATTTACTGATTTAACACAAAAATTAAGGGCTATTGCAAAAGCAATAGCCCATTTTTTTATGAATTACTCACCGTAAGCATCTTTCTCGTCTTGTGGTTCATCAATTACATTTTTATTTTTATCATAATAAGTATATGAAACAGCATTACCCTCACTATCGTAGCTAGTTTCCACATAGTAATTTACCTTACCGTTTTTGTATTCTGTACGAATATCCTTAGCCTGTATACCGTCACTACGATAAGAATAAACTGTCTTTGTTATTACAACATTATTTTCATCATAGATTATATCTTCTTTAGTATAGTAAGTATCACCATATTTTACATAAGAAGTTTTCTCGGTTGAGAAAAGTTTATTTTGGTCATCATATGTTGTACTCTTAATGTTATTACCGTTTTCATCATATTCCATAACCATAGTAGAAGTTAGGTTATTTCTATCTACTTTACCGGCATAACTAGTGATTTTTGTATTCTGATTTTTCTCATCATACTCTCTAACTTCTGTATAATCAAGTGTTTCACCCTCATAGTGAGTTTGCTTAATTATATTATGGTTACTGTCGTAAACATTTATGTCACCACTTTTGATTGTACCATCTTTATCACATTCAAAGGACTCTAATGGGTATGCATGTGACACATCATCATCAGCATAAATCTCATACATATTAGATTCATTAAGTTGAGATTTATCTACTTTACCACCTACAGGATAAGTTAACTCAGCAGTTGTAGGTTGAGTTTCTGAACTTTGGCTACCGGTATTTGTACCTTGACTGTCACTGCCACAACCAACCAAAAGCATTGAAACTGCTAATGTTAATATTACTAAAAAAGAAAGTGATTTCTTCATTTATTGCACCTCATTTCTATAACATTTTAACACGAAGAATTATCTTTTGCAATAATTTGTAAATATATAAATAATATTTACCATTTATTCATATTTGCTTTTACTATGTAAGCATAAATTGTCGGCAAAACTGCAATAGTTACAACAAAAATAACTATACCAACAATGGAAACTACTGCACTAAAGTCACCACAAAATAGAGAAACAAAACCGGTTATTAACACTAAGAAGCTACCTACCATACCTGTTTTACCGGCAAATCTATGGGTCTTTTTCCATACAGTTTCGTTATTTAAAGTTGCAGAAACTCTAATACCAAATGTACCATTAGGCTTTATCTTTGGCATAAAGTTACTAAACAATATACCTATTAAACCAAGAATAACACTACAAACAAATGGAACAGCCTTTGATAAAATTTTATCGTTACCATTTGTTGATAAGATTAATAACACCCAAAACAATGCTAACATCAAAACATAAAATCCTGTAATGCAAATCGTTAAGTATTTACTGTTTTTCTGATAATTAATATTCTTTGCCATAACCTTTTCGCTTATAAGGAACACTACTGCCATTACAACTAAAATAGCAGGTAAAAGCATAAAAGACCACTTTGAGCCTTCATTATCCACATTACCGTAAAAATCATAGTGGATAGGCACAATATCTTTATCAATAAGTGCAATATAAATTGCTGTGGCTACTGCATTTAACAATGAAATTATTAAGCATAGATACTTTTTCATAACTAATCCTTTCCTCTGCTACTTAAGTCAGAAATAAGTTTCAAAACATCCTGAAGAACACTGGTCTTGAGGGAATAATTTACATTTTGACCTACCTTTTCAGCATCTACCAGGTCAGCTTGTTTAAGAATATTTAGGTGATTGCTAATTGATGGTTTTGTCATATTAAACTCATTTGCAATTTCACCGGCATTCATATCTTTATCCTTTAATAATGATAAAATTTTTCTTCTTGTAGGGTCAGCCAATGCTTTCCACACATCTCCCACACATAACACCAGCCTTTCTAATTAATAAATAATAATCTGTAGTTAATTATTTAGACAATTATCTAATTAACTAACTACAGTATAATAAGCAAAAGTAATATTGTCAATACTTTTTATAAAATAACTTTATATTTTCAAAAAATCATGGTATAACATTATTGTAAAAGGAGTGTTTCTTATGGAAAAACTAATTAAAAATATAGCAAAATCACAGGTATTAAAACTAAAAGATCAGGTTAACTTTCAGGATGGTCAAATTGTAAGCAAGACTTTAGTGCAAAATGATGCAGTTAGTCTAACACTTTTTGCTTTTGAAAAAGATGAAGAAATCTCTACTCATCAGTCAGAGGGTGACGCAATGGTTACTGTTCTTGAGGGCAAAGGCAAATTCACTGTTGGTGGTGTAGAACACATTGTCTCCGAAGGTGAAACACTTATTATGCCGGCAAAAGTTCCTCACGCAGTTTATGGTGAAGAAAGATTTAAGTGGCTTTTAACTTGTATCTTCTAATTTAGTTTTAGGTTATTTTTCTAATTATTAAGGTCTACACTTAACGGTGCAGACCTTTTTCTTTTGCTATTATATTTGATATATAAAGTTTGATTTTTCAATTTGGGCTATGAGTAATGATAAATTAGTTCTAAAAATTGGGGTTTTTCAATTTTGTCTGTGGGTAAAGGTTAGTTTGTTTTAAATTTAATTGTCTATAAAGAAAAATTTATAGTGAGATTATGCATTTTAAATCATATATAACTATGACT
>NZ_JBBMEY010000028.1:0-27407 GCF_040096285.1 Ruminococcoides intestinihominis
AACCTTTGTGTAATCAGCATCCTTGTATTGCAGGGCAGTAATGGCATCTTCGATAGCTTTCGCCATTGCATCCACTTCGGTCTGCTCCGTAAGGTTCTTACCACGGGTCACAGCATTTACAGCGGCTTCCACGCCGGAGAAATCCTTGTAGTCATCCTTCTTCAAAGCGTTTGCTTTGGCAATGGCTGCATCAACCTTTGTGTAATCAGCATCCTTGTATTGCAGGGCAGTAATGGCATCTTCGATAGCTTTCGCCATTGCATCAACCTCTGTTTGCTGGGCTTTGCTTTTTGCTCGGTCAACAGAGTTAATGGAATCTTCTACTGCAGAATAATTTGTATAAAGGCTGCTATCAAGAGCCGTTGCCCTTGCGATGGCTGCATCGACAGCTGTGTAATCAGCCAACCTGTTTGTTAAATCCCAACTAAAAGTCGGATGTTCTATTCCTTCTACCCATACAACTCCCTGTGAGGCATTGTTTTGCAACAAAACGAGAATATCATTATCTGTAAAATCAGTTATCGCCTTTGCACAAGGTGTCGGATCAAAGCTTGTGTCAATAGCAAGACTACCCTTGTCTAATTTCGTAATGACATGATACCCATTATCACTTTCTTTATAAAAACAGTCAGCAACTGTTGGGGTTCCTGTCAGATGAGCAATTACAGCAGTATATTCCTTTTCCGCACTTGATAAGTCGCTGCTTACCATCATGCAGTTATTGATTTTAACATTTTCTTCTACATTATTGTTGTAACCAACAGCCAATAACCCTCCAACTGTAGACTCCAGATCTTCGCTAACGATTGAGCCATTAAACCAACAGTCTGAAATCACAGAAGTTTTGTTAGCATTTAACCATTCGCCGACCAATCCTCCGACACTATCACTAGATTCGGATTTTCTGCTAATGATGTTTGCGTCAGAACCACATCCAACAATTTGTGTACCTTGCATGCATGATCCTGCAATTCCGCCTATGCTTCGCCAACCATTGACACTTTCTACAGTGCCGGATGTATAACAGTTTATGATCTTGCCGTTTTCTACCAATGCAGCTATGATGCCTACATGCATACTGTAATCATTGGCGCTCAAATCCGCATCTACAACATTCAGATTCTTGATTACACCGCCCTGCACATAGCCAAAAAGCGAGTCGAAAGAATCGTTGCCTATCCCATGACGGTTCAAGTTGTATATCGTATGTCCTTGTCCGTCAAATGTTCCTTTAAAGAAATAACCGTCGTCTACATTTCTGTTTGTAATCGGTGTCCAAGGATAATCTCCAAGGTCTAAGTCGTAGTCTAAATATATAATCTTATTATCAAATGTGTTACCTGTAGATGCACCAGTATCAATTCCAATATTTGTGAGTTCTGCAAGTCCCGCCAACTGCTCTGCTGTTTTGATATGAAATTCTGTATCAGTTTCATTATACCAGCTTGTATCAGATGTTCCGTCCCAAACATCTACCTCATTTTCCGCAGCAAAGGCTACGGTCGGTATCAATCCAGCTACCATTACAAGACAGATAAAGACTGCCAACATTTTTTTCTTCATAACAGTTCCTCCATTTTTTAATTTCCCACTATTTACTTTCTCCGGCAGCGGACACGCCGAGAAAAGATGTGTTTACGGGTGGTGGTTAGGACTTCAATATCAAACCACCATCCTTCCGGCAAACGCAAAAAGCCGAAGCCAAGGCATAATGCGCCCTGTCTCCGGCAATTGGTTCGTTATAAATTGTATAAAATAAGACTTGACATGCTGAAAAAACGGCGCTATGCTCCTGCCAAGCCGAGCCGAGCCGACAATGATTGTCACATTTCTGTTTGCCATAGTCAAGTCCTCCTTCAATAATTTCTAAGGCAAAAGGATATGAATCCCCCTACCACATAGTTATACAAAAATATTTTAGCAGATTTTCACAAAAATTTCAAGTAGTTTTCAGAATATTGCTATCATCTTTTTTTCAAAGCATTGCCTTCTTCCATTACTCACGGAACTTTATGACTTCTTGAATAGTACCCGAAAAGGAAAAGACACCGTCTGTGACAGCGACTTTTCTTGCTTAGTATTAACAGTATATAAGCTCACTGGAAACGATTTCCATAGCAGCGCTACGGATGTTGTTCATTCTCTGCACCCACAGCGTTTGGTTTTCCGCTTTGAGGGCTTCCGTTACGCCCTCTTTTTCGGAAAGCTGTTTTACCAGCCGAGAAAACAATGCTTCTGCCTGCTGATGGATTTTTGTACAGTCGGTGTTGCAAAATCTCTGCCTTGTGCTGTTCGGATAAAACTCTTTGCCGCATTGTTCGTACACGCGCTTCGGGTACTTATGACCGTCATTCGCCGCCCAGCGTTCCACCTTGGTTTTAGCTCTATGCGCAGCATTGCTCTCACGCTGCCGGTTTTTCTTGCACTTGGCTTTTTTCACCACTTCTTGCTCGGCTTTCCGTACTTTTAATTAGTTAATTGTATTCCATAAACTTTTAATTGATTTTGCACGATTAATGTAATCATCTGTAATGTCAGGTTTAAAGAAACTAAATGTTTCATCATAACTATAAACTTCCTTAAAAATACTTTCAGGACTATCCTTAGTAGCTAGTTTTTATATACATCTGTAGGGCTTTTCTCAGCCTCTTCTTGAGAACAAATTAATGCCTTTGAAATAGCAATTGCAGCTTTTGGGTTCTCTTTTAGCCACTGACTTCTACCTGCAAATAAGAAACCTGATGATAGACTACTGTCATTTGACGAATCAATAATTATATTTCCAAGACCGGCATTCTCAAAAACTGCTAAATTTGATATAGTTGAAACAACTGCATCAGCATCTCCTGAAGCCAGTAACGTTTGAGCATCTAAAATTGAATTTAACTGGTTGATTTTACTTATATCAACATTATTTTTCTTTGTAACATCTAAGAAGTATTTTTATGATATTGTTCCTAGTGTTACTACAACATTTTTGCCCTCAAGGTCAGAGATACTCTTTATTCCACTGACCTTTCTAGCTAAAAGACCAAAGTTTAATTGTGATGTTGATAGTGCAAAACATTTTAAGTCAAATCCATTACTTACAGCAGTAATTAGTGGAAATTCTGCATATACTGCAACATCAATTTCATTTGCTGCAAAAGCTTCATTTACTGCAGGTTCTGCTTGAGCAAAACCCTTAAGCTCAACAGTATATCCTTCTTTCTTAAGTCCATCTTGTAGATAACCAAGTTTATAAAAATACTGTGCATTATCGAGTAAAGAACTTTCAGCATCTTGTCCTGTTGTACCAATTCTGATTACTTTAGTACCGGAAGTGGTTTTACTTGAAGTATCTGAACCACATCCTTGTGTTGGTTAAATCATATTCGTTATTACCTATTATTTTAATAGGAATAACATTATAAATTTTTCTATATGAAACTTATCATAATTTTTTCTATATACTATAATTAGAAATAAAAAAGTTGGCTCATAATGAACCAACTTAATATAACATTATTTATTTTTTATGATATTAGCTAATAAATATATTCTATCAATGCAGTGTTCAAAGAACTTTTCATATGCACCACATAAACAGTTTAATGACGGTTTAACATTTATAAATGTCTCTCTCCATCTTCTGCAACCACCACGACATAAATACAAATATTTGCATTTTTAACATTTATCATTTATGGGTAAAGAACAACTTACAAAGTTCTTTGCTTTATCTGACTTAATTAAATTATTGAAATCATCATCAATTGTTCCAAGTTTCCACTCATCTGTACAGTAAAAGTCACAAGGATAAACATTGCCGTTACCCTCAACAACAAAGTAACAATTACATTTACCTGACATACCACAGGATTCAGGCATATATCCGGCTGCCATTTGTACCCAATTAGAGAATATTCTTATATCAATATTACTACTATGTACATAATCATTATACCAAATATCAAATAGCTCACAGAGAAATTCTCCATATGTATTAGCATCTAAAGACCATTCTGACTTTGTATCACTATCATCAAGACAAGGTATATATTGTTGAAACTGAAAGCCTTTTTAGCAGATAACTTTTTGTAAAAGCAATAACTACAATTGATATTACAAGCTGATGATGCAGGCTTAATTAAAATACTTGTTGCAGGCATAACCATTCCTCTTTTCTACTTATTATTGCAATTATAAGTTATTGCAAATACTTATACAATTAGAATATTTTTATAAATTTTTCATAGTCTCTTTGCATAAATAAAAAATATGTGAAAGTTAATTACAAAATCAACAATATATCATAATGTTATTGTATAATCTAAATATAATATTTTGTAGATATGTTGGTGTTTTGTATGAAACGCATATTATTAATCCTAATTACTTTATTATTAATACTAACAAGTTGCTTTAGTGCTAATTGTGTTACAAGGACAAGTTATAAATTACTAAATAACAGTAAGTTATATTACTTTGCTGACAGTAAGAATGACTATATTGTTAGTGTAAAGGATAGAACTGCTGTTGTTAATAAAATAGGTTATGGCTATAGCACAATTAAAACGAATGCTGAAATTACTAAGTGTAATTATGCCGGTGGTTATTTTCATTTCTTTTCCGATAGTAATAATGGTAAAATAGGTGTTGTAAAATTTAATTATAATAGTGGTAAGTATAAAACTATAAC
The DNA here is from genome assembly GCF_040096285.1 of Ruminococcoides intestinihominis. Classification (NCBI taxonomy): domain Bacteria; kingdom Bacillati; phylum Bacillota; class Clostridia; order Eubacteriales; family Oscillospiraceae; genus Ruminococcoides; species Ruminococcoides intestinihominis. The sequence continues at coordinate 4,682 of NZ_JBBMEY010000028.1, forward strand.
TATGAATGATGGCACAAAAACTAGGTGGACACTTTGTTCTGTAGATAAAAGTAATAACTATTATTTTGTGGATTTTAATAATAGGTCTTTGTTACATAAATTTAATTCTAAAGGTAATCCGGTAAATACATATAAATTTGATAGTAACATTAATCAAATTGATACTACAAACGGTACTTATCAATTTGTATTAACCTCTTATGGACTGTGTTATATTAAAGGTAATATTATTTATTCAACATCAAATGATTACAACATATTCCCTATGTCAATGGTTAATGATGAATATTATTGTGGTAACGGAAAAGTGTATTCATTATTTAATACCAATGAATATGGTAGTTACAAAGATAACAGGACTGCTTTATTGTCAAATGGAATTGCAAAAGCAAGTGGTAATAAAATAGTATATTCTGATTTTAGTAGTTCAACTAATAAAGAATATTCTTTTAATTTTAATATTGAATATTTGTATGGTTATAAGGATAGAATTATCGTAACCAAAGGAAGCAATATTTATATTGTAAAAACCGATGAATTAAAAAGTAAAAAAGCAAATACTACTAGGACAATTGAAAATAATAATACTAAAACATATGGTATTTATACTAATGCATATACTATAGGTGATAAATACATTACCGGTGTAAGCCCCAATACAACTATTGCAACATTTAAGAAAAATGTTAGTTATGATGGTTATGATATTGCTTTCATTAAGAATGGCAGTGTAGTTTCAAGTGGTAAAATCGGTACAGGAATGATTGTTAGATTTACAGGAAATAATGAAGTTGTAGAGAGAACTTTCATAATTAAAGGTGACGTTAATTGTACAGGTACAGTGAACAGTAAAGATACTGATACATATATGAACTTTCTACTTGGATTAGAAGGTTTAACTGATGAAGCAATGATAGCTTGTGATATAAATAATGACGGTGTACTGGATAATAGTGACCTAGTATTAATGGCAAAATTAAGAGAATAAAAAAGACCAATGCATGACAATACATTGGTCACAAAACATAAATTAAGGCTTTGACAAATTGTCAAAGCCTTAAAATTTATATATGAATTTTATTAGTCGCTATTTCTTACAAATATTTGAACAAGAAGATTTAAAATCTTAAAGTATAGATGAACAATTGTATAAACTAGGTCAAATGCTGCCATCCATTCATAGCTTTTATCCATCTTTCTTTCAACACATTCTTCAATACCGTTAAAGTCAGCTACTAGGAATATTGCTGCAATAATAATAAAGACAATTGAAGAAATGATACTTACTACGGGATTTGCAAGAATTCCATCAATACCAATTGCAACAATATTTAGACCTGGAATAAAGTGCATAACAATTAGAAGAGAATGCTACCGATAATAATTGAACCAAATAGTATAAACATAAACTTTCTGAATTTTGCAGTTACTTTAATAATTCTAGTAGTATATAGAATTAGCATTGCTAGTTCATATTCTGTATCGACATCAAAATTGAAAGTTATTTTAGAATTCTTATAAGTTAATATTTTTGATTTGTTATTAAAAGTTATTTTTATTGGGTTTGAATATACTACAACTTTGCAAGTAATATTAAATTTCATTTTTTGATTATTTATTTCATTTATTTAAAATTTTTAATCTTATCAATAACTGAACTACAATCTTCAATTTTTAATCTATCACTCAATTTACTTATTATAATATCTAAATTATCATTGTTAACGATTTCTTCTAAAATAGATATGGCAGATAATCGAATATGATAATCATTGTCATTTAATAATAGGAAAATCTCATCAATAACATTTTCACCAAACAAATACAAGCAATATAGACAACTTAAAATACAATCTTTTGACTTATTACAACTTTTAATTTTATATACATATTCTTTAAAGTCATTAGAAATTCCTAAACTATAAACAACATCACCTAATGACATAATTGCATAACTTTTCGCTAAATTGTTTGTTTCTGTTCTAATTGCATTTTGAAGTAATTGAACAGTATTTGCATCACTAAAGACAGACAATGAATCATATACTTCTGTTCTGACATAGTCATTTTTATCTTTAGATAGTCTGCTTAATATTTCAAAACCAAATTCATCAATAGATTTTACCATCAAGGACGCTACTAAGCCTTTTACAAAAGAATTTGAGTCATATGACAATTTCTTTAATAATGATTTTTGCTCATGGGTAAATTCATTAAATTCTTCATAGCTAAGAAACAATTCAATTTTATCTTTTACTACCATATATATTCATATCCTTGTTTTTATAATAATACAAATATATTATACTAAACTGAAAATAGAAAAAATATTAGCATTATATATAACAATATACCAAATTATTTTTACATATTAAACAAAAAGTTCATACAAATCTATGAACTTAATTTTATTTATTTAGTTTTCTTTTTATAATATGTGTTACAAAGTTAAATACAAATATAGCAAATAAACCTATGATAACACCTAAAATTATTGCAGCAAAAACATCACTTGGAAAATGAACAAATAAGTATAGTCTTGAAAAAGTAATTAGAGTTGCTAGAATGATTGCTATAATTCCGAATTTCTTATCAGCATATGTGATTATTACTGCACTAATAGTTGATGCTAAAGTGTGACCTGATGGAAAAGAATAATCTGTAGGATTGCTGACTAATAAAGGAAAATTACTTTCAATCCAACAAGGTCTAGGTCTTGCTACCAGTGGTTTTAACAGTAAATTGCCGATTAATAAACTCATTATTAATCCTATAGAAAGGATAATTCCATATTTGCGATATTTCTTAGATATTAAAAATGCAATTGCAACTATTATCCATATTGCACCACTACTACCCAGTGCAGTTATCTTAGGCATAATAAAATCTAAGAAGTTACATTGTAAATTGTTATGTATCCAATGTAATATTGCAAAGTCTATATTTTGTATTGTATCTAACATTATTTCACCTTATTTCAATTATTATTTTGCTAAGTTAATTTGTGTTGAAAGAAGTGGCACTCCATCTTTTACAAGTTCTAAACTGTCTAGTAACTTTTCTGTGGAGGCAACAATATACTTGCAGTCTGTCGAGAATGAACGATTTTCATTCTGATACATTTTGTGATAGAAAGATAGATTAAAACAATAAGTTTTGTATTTATTTTGTGGTTCTTTTAGCCCAATAACAAAGTTATGAAATATAGGTTGTAAAAGCATTTCATATTTCATATGTTGTGCCATACCACCGGTAAAGAATGCATTATGTGCAAATGTAAAACAATCTGCAATATAATGTACTGCTGTACCTAATAAGAACCATTGATATGGTGTTGATATTGTAGTGCAAGAAAGTTTTTCAACAATTCTGTCAATGTGTTTCTTGCAATTTGGAGCATTGTGACCATGAAGTAATTTGTGCTTTATTGAACCTCTAATATATGTAAATGGATTATAGTCTGGTTCAACACATCCAATAAGAAACCACTTTTCTTTTAAAGGTGATAACTTTATTTTCTTAATATTAAGTAGGTATTTACCCAATAATAGATGATCGTCAGTTTTCAATTTAACTCAACATCCTTTCTGAAACTCTTTAGGTCATTAAGTATAAGTGACTTATTATGATTAATAGGTTTCCATTCAGATTTAGTAAATGGAGCAATTACAGAAATCGGAATATATGTAATCATAAATATCGGAAATGTAAATGCGTACAGAACTTTCTTTATGTTACTACAACAAATTTTCTTCCATTCTGTTATTGTTGTGATAGCATCAATAAAGAACATTGTTAAATACAAATTCAATGCACTTTGTCCAAGTGATAATAAGATTGTTGATACGCCATCACTTTTAATTATACTAACTACTATAGCAAATATATTAACTATTATGCTAACCTATAAAAGAACATTAGCCGGTGTAATATTCATCAACATATCAATGACTGAGAATTTACCTTTTAATGTGTACTTAAAAAGTCTTTTGCCATACTAACCTAGGATTTGTAAATAGCCTTTAGACCATCATAGTATTTGTGTTACTGATTGTTTGAAACTAGAAAGAAATAGGAATATACAAAAATTGATAAGCATAACAAACAAAGAATACAAGCATAATGGAATAGTTAATCATATTGATTGTATCTATAATATCACCTACCTTAATAAAATAATATATACTGTACAAAAATTCTACTAGTAGTTTTTGTAAGTTCTTTATTTTCTTTTTCTTTCATTTACTTATACGCAAATAAATTAAATAGGTTGGTATTAAATTATATTTTTTACCCAATTATAAAAGTGATATTTGAAATTGTCCACTTAATATGTTAAAATTTAGTAATATAATTTTTGCTTACAAGAAAGTATGGATAATGATTATGAATGATGCAAAAATATTTTTACTTGATGATAAACAAGAAATTATTAATATGATTGAGCCTGCTTTAAGAAAAGAAGGCTATGAAAATATATTTTCTGCAAATAACATTACTACTGCTGAAAAGCAGTTAAAGAAATAACACCTAATATTATGATTCTAGTTATGTTACCTGATGGTGACGGTTTTGACTTTATGAAAGAAATTCGTAAATCATCTGATATTCCTGTTATCTTTCTTACTGCTAAAGATGAAGAGATTATGACAAAATTATTGGACTTGGTTTAGGTGCAGATGATTACATAACAAAACCCTTCTTAATGAAAGAACTCTGCAGTCATCGAATACTTTTTACATATATGTGGTGTTTTGTACGCACTGTCTGCTACTATTGTTTTTACTTTTGGAAACCTTTCAGTTACTTCTTCATACACATCATCAAAAGCTACACTGTCATGAACATTGCCGGGCGTAACTTCTACTCCTAATATATATCCGTTTTTATCATCATCGAAAGGTGCTTTACCATGTGCTTCTCTGTCGGCGTTAATTTCTTTTAACAGTTCATCGGCATATCTTTTTGCAGCTACAGGCACTTCTGTTTACTCTCCTTTTCTAACATCTTCATCACCATCTTTATTATACCACCATAAACAACAAAAGCCCAGCTTTCGCTGGACTTTTTCGACATGCTGAAAGGTCTGTATTTCTACAGACCTTTAATTATTTATTCACCTAAAATTTTTCTAATTTTAGCAAGTGTATCAATAGTAGTTTTTAAATCTTCTCCATCAATATTAGCGATAATCTTGCTATAAGCACTTACTAAACTTTCTTTCTGGCCATGCATCTCAGAAACTGCCTTAGTTGTAGGAGTGATATATGTTCTTTCTTTTTTATCATCGGTATGCCATTCTACATAACCTTTTTGCTGAAGCTTTTTTACTGCTTTGGAAATATCCGTAATAGACATATGCATATATTCAGCTAAATCTGAAAGATAAACACCATCTTCAATTTCTGAATTTTCCATACAATGCTTTATGCTATATAAAAATAGATAATCAGCTTTTTCAAAAGTTTTGAATATATTGTCAATATTAATACTTCTTAGAAAGAAATCTTCTTGGATACTACTCAATTACATCTGTCCTCTCTTTTTACATAATCTTTATTTGTTACAAGGCTCTTGTATGCAGGTCTGATAATCTTATCAGTAGTTACAAGTTCCTCAATACGGTGAGCACTCCAACCAACTATTCTTGCAATTGCAAACAACGGTGTGTATAGTTCCTTAGGAATACCCAGCATATCGTAAACAAAGCCACTGTAGAAGTCAACATTAGGACTAACACCTTTGTAAATCTTTCTCTTTTCAGCAATAACCTTTGGTGCTAATTTTTCAATGTTGTTATATAAAGTCATATCATCATTGCGATGCTTTTCTTCTGCAAGCTGTTCAACAAATCTCTTAAATACTTTTTCTCTTGGGTCAGATAATGAATAAACTGCATGACCCATACCATAGATAAGACCTTGCTTATCAAATGTTTCTTTATTAAGAATCTTTTTTAGATAATTTTTAATTTCATCTTCATCATAGAAATCAGATACATGATGACGAATATCATCAATCATATTCATAACCATAATGTTAGCACCACCATGCTTCTTACCTTTTAGTGATGACATAGCAGCAGCAATAGCTGAATATGTATCTGAACCTGAAGAAGTAACAACTCTTGTTGTAAAGGTTGAGTTATTACCACCACCATGTTCCATATGAAGTAGTAAAGCAATATCAAGAACTCTTGCTTCAAGTTCTGTATATTTTTGATCCGGTCTAATCATACGAAGAAAGTTCTCAGCAATAGAAAGTTCAGGATCAGGTCTATGAATATACATACTACCGTTATTTTCGTAGTGGTTATATGCGTGATACGCATATGCTGCCATCATTGGGAATGTACTAATAAGCATCATACATTGTCTTAATACATTAGAAAGTTCAAGGTTGTCCTTATCTTTATCATATGATGCTAAAGTAAGAATACTTCTAGTCATTGAGTTCATAATGTCAGCAGTAGGAGCTTTCATAATTACATCACGAGTAAAGTTAGTTGGTAGTTCCATACCGTCAGAAAGAGCAATTTTGAATTTGCTTAACTGACTTTCTGTTGGAAGTTCACCAAATAATAGAAGATATGCACCCTCTTCAAAAATAAACTTCTTACCTGTTGAGCCATTTACAATATCTTGAACATTATATCCACGATAAAGAAGTTCACCATCACAAGGTGTCTTTACTCCATCAATAAATTTAAAGGCAGTAATTTGAGATATATTTGTAAGTCCTGTTAAAACACCTTGACCGTTTTCATCTCTTAAGCCTTTTTTTACACCATACTCTGCATATAAGCCTTTGTTGATTGAGTCATGAGTAACACACAAATCAACATTACTTTTTGCATAATTAAGTAGCTTATCCATAAATAACTCCCTTCGTATAAAGAACTATGAGTTAAGTTCCTTTTCTACATTGTCATTAATTTTGTGTATTATAGATTTAAGTACAGAAATTTCATCTTTTGTGATTTCCTTTTGAATTACATTTTTACAATTACAATACACTTTATCAACTTTATCTATTATATCCATTGCTCTTTTTTCAATAATAATATGCATTATTCTGTGGTCTTTACTGTCCTCAGCAAGACGAATATAACCATTCTCTCTTAGGTTATCCAAAGAATGAGAAATATGAGCTTTGGATAAATGAAATATCTTCATTATTTCCTTTGAAGTATCCACATATGGGTGATTATATAAGAACACCAATATATCAACCTCAATAGGTTTTAATTCACAATCGGCTAAAACCGGTTCCATTTTTTTATTAATTAATTTTTTAATCTGTCTAGCAACAGACAACAGTTCATTTGCTTCCATAAAGTACCTCTTAGTTCGGTAACGAACTATTAAGAAGTATAACACTAATTTGTATAAAAGTCAAGTAAATCAAGGGTTGCACACATAATTTTCACTAAACATTCACTATAATATAATTAATTTTGTACAAATATAAAAATACCGACTACTTTTCTGTAGTCGGTAATAAGATTATTAAGAAATTAAGGTTTTAATGAGCCATAGTGATAACTGGCAGTAGCACCACCATCACACATAAAGTCTGTACCTGTAATGAAAGCACCTTTATCACTCAATGAAAATACTGTATTTGTCTTAACAAAATACACCTCTTTAAAAAAACAGAGATTATGAAATTAATCATAATCTCTGAAAATTGCTTAATTAAAATTAGTCTTTTGGTAACTTAAAGTCATCAGAAAAGTCAAAAGTAGCAAAGTAGTCACCTGGAGTTTCTGCTCTTCTAATTAATTTATGTGAGCCATCTTCCTTTAGTAGTACCTCTGCACTTCTTAGCTTACCGTTGTAGTTGTAACCCATTGAGAAACCATGAGCACCGGCATCATGAATATAGATAATGTCACCCATATCAATCTTTGGTAACATTCTGTCAATAGCGAATTTATCGTTATTTTCGCATAGGCCACCTGTAACATCATACTTATGGTCGCAAGGTTCATTTTCTTTACCAAGAACAGTAATATGGTGATAAGAACCATACATTGCAGGACGCATTAGGTTTGCTGCACAAGCATCAAGACCAATATATTCCTTATAAATATGCTTTTCATGAATTGCAGTAGCAACCAAAGCACCGTATGGTGCAAGCATATATCTTCCAAGTTCTGTGTAGATTTCTACATCGCCCATTCCCTCAGGAACAAGGATTTCTTCAAATTTTTTTCTAACACCTTCACCGATAATAGCAATGTCATTCTTTGGCTGTTCAGGTTTATAATCAACACCAACACCACCTGAAAGGTTGATAAACTTAATATGTACACCTGTTTTCTTGTGTAGTCTAACTGCTAGGTTAAATAGAATACCGGCTAGTTCAGGATAATATTCATTTGAAACGGTATTTGATGCTAAAAATGCGTGAATACCAAATTCTTCAGCACCGGCCTTTTTAAGTTCAGTAAATGCTTCAACCATTTGTTCTTCACTCATACCATACTTTGAGTCACCGGGAGTATCCATAACCTGAACTTTTTCTTCACTATCAGCTAGTTTAAAAACACCACCCGGATTATATCTGCAACAAATTGTCTTTGGAACACCACAAACCTTTTTGATAAATTCAACATGAGTTAAATCATCAAGGTTAATGTTAGCACCTAGTTCATAAGCCTTTTTCATATCTTGTACAGGTGTAACATTTGAACTAAACATAATGTCACTACCTGTGATACCACAAGCCTCACATAGTTCAAGTTCTGTATAAGAAGAGCAGTCCATACCACAACCCTCTTCTTGTAAAATCTTCATTAGATATGGGTTAGGAGTAGCTTTTACTGCAAAATATTCCTTATAACCTTTGTTCCAACTAAAAGCCTTGTTAAGTGCTCTAGCATTTTCTCTAATACCCTTTTCGTCATAAATGTGGAATGGTGTAGGAATGTCCTTAATAATATCCTTAGCCTGTTCCAAAGTAATAAATGGCTTCTTCTCCATTTTTATTCCTCCTCTGAATCTTTTAAGTATTCCTCAACACTTTCATTAATAACACCGATTATTGACTCGGCACCTTCCCCTGTTTGTGCTGAAAATGGAAATAATCTTATATCATCAAACTCTTTTAGAGTTTCCCCAATCATAGCTAAATTCTTATTAACTTCTGATTTCTTTAGTTTATCCAGCTTTGTAAGAACCACAATATATGGCAAACCACTATTGTGTAAAAAACTAATCATACCAATATCATCTTGAGTTGGTTTATGTCGCATATCAAGTAACTGAACAACTAGGCAAAATGCTCTTTCTTGGTCAAAATAGCCTTCCATTAATTCTGCCCATCTTTGTTTTTCAGCTTTACTTACCTTTGCATAACCATAACCCGGTAAATCTACAAGATGAAAATCATCAACATCAAAAAAGTTAATTGTTGCAGTTTTACCTGGCTTTGAGCTAATTCTGGCCAAAGCCTTTCTACCACAAAGTTTATTGATAAGTGATGACTTACCAACATTACTTTTGCCGGAAAAAATAACTTCAGGTTTAGTTGACTGAGGTAACTGACTGCTTGTACCACAAGCAAATTCAAATTCTGCACTATTAAAAGTCATAATTACCTCCTACTGTCTAATTGCATTAACTAGGCCATCTTTAACAGATGTACCAGTACTTTTTGCAAATGATTTATTATAATTGCAAATTGCAATTTCTAAAACCTCTGTTATATGTTTAACAGGTTTAAATTCAACCTTTTCTTTAACTACATCATCAACTTCTTCAAGGTCTTTAATGTTGTCATAAGGAATGATAACAGTTTTCATACCATTTCTATAGGCTGCCATACTTTTCTCTCTAAGTCCACCTATTGGAAGAACTTTACCTCTTAAAGTAATTTCACCTGTCATAGCAACATCACTTCTTACAGGCATATTAGTTAATGCTGAGAAAATAGCAGTTGCCATTGTTACACCGGCTGATGGTCCATCTTTTGGAACTGCACCTTCCGGAGCATGAAGATGGATGTCATTTTTTCTATAGAAATCATTATTAATTATGTACTTTTCACTCATAGTACGGATACAAGTAATAGCAATCTTTGCTGATTCTTGCATTACTTCACCTAATGAACCTGTTAGCTGAATATTACCCTTACCAGGCATTAATGCCACTTCAATAGGTAACAATGTACCACCAACAGAAGTCCAAGCCAATCCGTTTACAACGCCAACTTCATTGCGTTTACTCTTAGTGTCATCAGTAAATTTATAAGCACCTAAGAATTCTTGAACATTCTTATCTGTGATAGAAACTGAGTCAACTTCTTCCATAAGTATTTTAACTGCTGATTTTCTCATTAAGGAAGCAATTGTTCTTTCTAATGAACGAACACCAGCTTCTCTTGTATAGTAATCAATTAATGAATAAATACCCTTAGGAGAAATTTTGAATTGTGTTTTATCAAGGCCATTTAATTCAAGTTGTTTCTTAATTAAATGCTTTTTAGCTATATTAAGTTTTTCTTCTCTTGTATAAGATGGAAGTTCAATAATATCCATTCTATCCCTTAATGGTGCAGGGATAAGTGACAAGTCATTTGCAGTTGTGATAAACATTACATTTGATAAATCAAAAGGAATTTCTAAGTAATGGTCAACAAATGTACTGTTCTGTTCACTGTCAAGAACTTCAAGTAAAGCTGATGTTGGGTCACCTTTGTAGTCTTGTCCAAGCTTATCAACTTCATCAAGAATAATCAAAGGATTCATACTCTTTGCACTTCTCATTGCATTGATAATTCTACCCGGCATAGAACCTATATATGTCTTTCTATGACCTCTGATTTCTGCTTCATCATGAATACCACCAAGGGCAATTCTTGCACTATTCTTGCCAATAGCTTTAGCAATAGACTGTGCAATAGAAGTTTTACCAACACCGGGAGGTCCAACCAAACAAATAATCTGTGAATTGTTCTTACGGTTAAGAATTTTAACTGCAAGTTGTTCAATAATTCTATCTTTAACCTTATTTAAACCATAATGTTCTTTATCTAAAGACTTTCTTACTTTATGTATTTCAAGTTTATCAGTTGTAAACTTATTCCATGGCAAATCAAGACAAGTATCAAGATATGTACGAATAACAGTAGCTTCTTGATTTGAATAACCCATTTTCTGAAGTTTAGCACATTCTTTTAATAAGGTCTTTTCAATTTCTTCATCAAGGTGTAAATCTAAAATTTTCTTTTTATATTCTTCAGATTCAGATTCAGGATTGTCCTGTTCACCAAGTTCTTCTTGAATTACTGCTAACTGTTCCCTTAGAAAATAATCTCTTTGGTTTTTTTCTATATTCTGTCTGGCTTTTTCTACAATGTCATTTTCAATTTCAATAACATTGATTTCTTCCAACAGTAATTCAATTAAGGCTTCCAGCCTTGCTTCAATATCAAAGATATTTAGAATTGTCTGTTTATTTGTATAGTCGGTAATAATATTACTAGCTATATAATCAGCAATTTCTGAGGCATCTTTACAAAGACTTAGTTTATAAAGATAATCAGTTGAAAAACTAGGTGTAATAGATATATATTGTTCAAATACATTTTTTGCTGCTCTTACTAAAGCATCACCTTTTTCACTGTCGGTAATTTCACTTCTAGGAACTTCTTCTACTTTAGCAAATAAGCAATTTGTATCTGTTGTAATCTCTTTTAAAATACCACGATATTTACCTTGAATAGTAACTCTGATAATATCTTCTTGTTGATTTACTATTTGGGTAATGTTGCAAATAACACCAACTTTGTAAACATCATCAAGTTTTGGTCTATTTACAGAAGTTAGCTTTTGTGTGGTTACAAAAATTTCTTGGTTATTAAGCATAGCAGCTTCTACGGCAGCTTTACTACGCTTTCGACCTACATCAAAATGTAGAATCATATCCGGAAATACAACTAATCCCTTTAGTGGTAGAACCGGTAATTCAACAATATTAGGTGTATCGTTCATATAATCACTCAATTCAAAAATAGCTGTACCCAAAGAGTACAGCTATTTCGTATGTTTATTTAAGCTGTTGGATTGGATTCTTCATCCATAATTATTGGTTGCTTTTTCTTAGTTCTACGTCTTGTAATCTTTGGTTTAGCCTTACCGTTTACAACATCAGCGTTAATAACAATCTTCTTGATTGTTTCGTCAGATGGAGTTGTAAACATTAAATCAGTAAGAACATTTTCAAGAATACCACGCAAACCTCTTGCACCGGTATTTTGCTCCTTAGCAATCTTAGCTACTGCAAGTAGAGCATCATCAGTAAATTCAAGATCAACATCATCCAGTTCAAACAGCTTCTTGTACTGGTTGACAATTGAATTCTTAGGTTCAGTTAAAATTCTGACTAGGGCATTTTCGTCAAGACCTGAAAGTGATGTAATAACAGGAATACGACCAACAAGTTCAGGAATAATACCAAACTTAACAAGGTCATGAGCTACAACATCTTTCATCCAATCTGTACTGTCAAGTTCTTTACGGCTTCTAATTGTGCCACCAAAGCCAAGTACTGAGGAGTTCATTCTCTTCTCAACAATTTTTTCCAGCCCCTCAAAAGCACCACCACAAATAAATAAAATGTTCTTAGTATTTATCTGTATAAATTCCTGTTGAGGATGCTTTCTGCCACCCTGAGGTGGAACATTAGAAACAGTGCCTTCAATAATTTTAAGTAAAGCCTGCTGAACACCTTCACCACTAACATCTCTGGTGATTGATGGATTTTCAGACTTACGAGAAATCTTATCAATTTCATCAATATAGATAATGCCACGCTCAGCCTTTTCTATATCGTAATCAGCAGCTTGAATAAGTTTTAGAAGAATGTTCTCAACATCTTCACCAACATATCCGGCTTCTGTTAATGTGGTTGCATCAGCAATAGCAAAAGGAACATCAAGTGTTTTTGCTAAGGTTTGTGCAAGAAGTGTTTTTCCCACACCGGTTGGACCAAGTAAAAGCACATTACTCTTAGCAAATTCTACATCATCATCAAGGGAAAATACTCTCTTGTAATGGTTATAAACTGCTACACTCAAAGTAACCTTTGCTCTATCTTGACCAATAACATACTGATCTAGCACATCCTTAATTTCCTGTGGTTTAAGAAGCTGTGGAATTTCAATATCTTTCTTTTGGTTTTTAACAGGTTCAAGACCATCTTCTAATATTTGCATACACAAATCAACACATTGGTCGCAAATATATACACCATTGCCAGATATTATTCTACCAACCATATCTTGTGGTTTACCACAGAAAGAACAGTAAATTTCTTTTTCGTCCTTTGGCATTAACTAATTCCCCTTTTATCTGTTTGTGATAACCTTGTCAATTAGACCGTATTCAAGTGCTTCTTGAGCAGTCATAAAGTTATCTCTTTCAGTATCCTTTGCAATTACATCATATGGTTGACCAGTATTGGCAGCAAGAATTTCGTTTAACTTCTTCTTTGTGTCGATAATGTGCTGAGTATGAATAAGCATATCAGTTGCCTGACCCTGAGCACCACCACTTGGCTGGTGAATCATAATATCACTGTTAGGTAGAGCATATCTCTTGCCCTTTGCACCTGCTGATAGTAGGAAAGCACCCATTGATGCAGCCATACCCATACAAATTGTTGATACATCACACTTAATGTAATTCATTGTATCGTAAATTGACATACCGTCAGTAACAGAACCACCAGGGCTATTAATATATAAGCTAATATCCTTTGTTGGATCCTGACCTTCTAGGTATAGAAGTTGGGCTACAACCAAACTTGCAGTCTGGTTGTTTACCTCTTCTGTTAACATAATAATTCTATCGTTTAAAAGTCTTGAAAAAATATCATAGGAGCGTTCGCCTCTATTTGTTTGTTCAACGACATATGGTACTAATGCCATTCTAATCAATCCTTTCAATTATAATAATAGGTTAGATAGACCAAATTTATTCAATTAGTCTTCTTTTTTATCTTCAGCAGCCTTCTTGCTTTCAGCCTTAACACTGTTTACTGCAAGGTCCATAGCCTTCTGAGTCTTTAGGTCAGCTGATAGTGCTTCATCGTTGATTGCTTTCTTAACATCTTCAACCTTCATATTGTACTGATCAGCTAGTCTTGTGTATTCTGCATCTAGGTCAGCTTCTGTTACTTCGATAGCTTCCTTTTCAGCAATCTTTTCAAGAGCAAGTCTTAGCTTAACTCTCTTTTCAGCATCAGGTCTGTACATTTCCTTAATAGTGTCAGGAGTTGCACCCATATACTTCATATATGTGTTAAAGTCCATACCCTGGCTTCTTAGACGCATATCGAATTCCTGAATCATTTCGTTAACTGCATTATCATACATCTGTTCAGGGATTTCACCTTCAACAGCATCACATAGCTTTGTGATAACCTGATCTTCGATATCCTTCTTCTGTTCATCTTCTAGACGTTTCTTAACAGTTTCCTTAACTTCTTCCTTATATTCGTCAAGAGTTTCCTTTTCACTTACATCCTTAACAAATTCATCGTCAAGTTCTGGAAGTTCTTTTCTCTTGATTTCGTGTAGGTTAATCTTGAATTCAGCATCTGCACCCTTTAGTTCTTCAGCCTGATAATCTTCAGGGAACTTAACTGTGATAGTGAATTCTTCACCTGTCTTGTGACCAACAATCTGTTCTTCAAAACCTGGGATAAAGTTGCCTGAACCAATTGCTAGGTTGTAGTTTTCAGCCTTACCACCTTCAAATGGAACGCCGTCCTTCATACCTTCAAAGTCGATAACAACCATATCGCCATTTTCAACAGCACCGTCTTCAACAGTTACCATACGGCTATTTCTGTCACGAACTTTTTCGATTTCTTCATCAATAAGTTTCTTTGTAACTCTTGTTGACTTCTTCTTAACTGTGATACCCTTGTAATCGTTAATGTCAATTTCAGGGTATGTGATTACTGTAGCCTTGAAAGTAAAGCCATCTTTTTCTGAAGCATCCATAGCTTCAAGGGATTCAACTGCAATAACATTTAGTTCTGCTTCCTTAGCAGCTGCATCAAGAGCTTCTGGGTAACAATCCTGCATTGCATCTTCAAAGAATACACCTTCGCCATACATCTTTTCGATCATATGCTTAGGAGCTTTACCTTTTCTAAAGCCAGGAACATTGATGTTCTTAACCTGCTTCTTGTATGCTTTATTACAAGCTTTTGCAAAAGTTTCAGCATCAACAGATACTTCAACTTCGTATGTGTTTTCTTTAGTTTTTGTTGAATTATTAAGACTCATTGTATATTTCCTCCTGTTTATGACTAAATAACTAGACAATTATAACATATGCTTTTGATAATTTCCATAGTTTTTATCAAATTATTTTGCAATTAGCACGGGGGTAAATGCTACACTGTCACTTGATATTAACTTTAGTTTAATATCTTCATAGTCACCATTAAAAGCATACTTTGTAATTTTACGACCATGTAAGTGACCATAGTAACATTTTTTTATATTGTAGTTATGTAGTATATCAAATATTTCTTGACAACACTGATTTCCGAATACCGGTGGATAATGAAGAAAAACAATTGTTTCTAAATCGTTATCAACACTATCAAGTGATAATTTTAATCTACCAAGTTCTCGGTTAAGGACTTTCTCATCCTCAGCACTGTCAACTTCTAAATTCCATCCACGAGTACCACAGATGTTATAGTTACCTACCTTGTAAGAATTATTAAAAAGAATCTTAATTTTGTTAAAATTATTTTCTTCAAGGTAGTTATCTACTTTCTTCTTAGTTCCCCACCATAAATCGTGGTTTCCTTTTAAGAAAATTTTGTTACCCTTAAGTTTATTGTTTATAAACTCAAAGTCTTTGTAACATTCATCAAGCTTAAGAGCCCAACAAATGTCACCGGCTACAATAACTGTATCTTCATCTTTTACAATGCTGTTCCAGTTATTAAGCAATCTCTCTATATGATTGTCCCAACCTTCAAATATATCCATAGGTTTATCAACACCGATAGATAAATGAAGGTCAGCAATACAAAATAAAGACATATTAGATACCTAATGTATTCTTAACATATTCAGGCATCTTATCAGCATCTGTTACATTATTAAATCTAACTTCTAGATTCTTTAGTTCAGCAATTGGCTTTGGTACTTCAGCACCTGTAATCTTATTAAGTTCATCAACCATTGTGAACTCATCATCACAGATAGCTTCAGGAGCTACTGCTTCAAGTACAGAATGAGAGAACTTATATGGACTTGCAGTAGAAGCAATAACAACAGGTGTTTTATCTCCTGTCTTTTCTACATACTGGTTATATACATTAATAGCAACTGATGTATGAGTATCGCATAGATACTTTTCTTCATCAAATAGTTCCTTAATTGTAGCCTTTGTGTTTGTATCGTCACAGAAACCACCAAAGAACTTAGAAGTAATTTCTTTCTTAACTTCATCAGTTACTTCATACTTACCTTCAGTCTTAAGCTGATTCATCCACTTTGCAACCAGTTCATCATTATTACCTGAGAACTTGTAAAGTAGTCTTTCAAGGTTACTTGAAACAAGAATATCCATTGATGGAGAAGCAGTTGCGTAGAACTGTCTGTTCTTGTCGTAAACACCTGTATTGATAAAATCAGTAAGAACATTATTTTGGTTAGATGCACAAATAAACTTGTTAACAGGCATACCCATACAATATGCATAGTAAGCAGCTAGAATGTTACCAAAGTTACCTGTTGGAACAACAATGTTGATTTTGTCACCCATATTAATTTTCTTACTGTTTACTAAATCACAATAAGCAGAAATATAGTAAACAATTTGAGGAAGTAATCTACCCCAGTTGATTGAGTTAGCTGAACTGAATAGCATATCATTCTTATGTAGAAG
The DNA here is from genome assembly GCF_040096285.1 of Ruminococcoides intestinihominis. Lineage (NCBI taxonomy): Bacteria > Bacillati > Bacillota > Clostridia > Eubacteriales > Oscillospiraceae > Ruminococcoides > Ruminococcoides intestinihominis. Next base: position 21,609 of record NZ_JBBMEY010000028.1, read on the forward strand.
TTCAACAATCTCATCAGTAGTGAAAATCTTTTTAACACCTGTCTGAGCATCATCAAAGTTACCCTTGATTGCACAAACATTTACATTACTACCCTTCTGGGTGTTCATCTGACGCTTCTGCATTGGAGAAACACCGTCTTCAGGATAGAATACAATCATTTTAGTGTGGTCAACATCCTTGAAACCTTCAAGAGCAGCCTTACCTGTATCACCTGATGTAGCAACAAGAATAACAGCAGTTTTTCCATCATAAGTTTTCTTTAATGACTTAGTTAGGAAATGTGGAAGAATCTGAAGTGCCATATCCTTAAATGCACATGTTGGACCATGCCATAGTTCCATAATGTTGATTTCGTTACCGTTGTATTTCTTAGCAACTAGAGGAGCAGGACATTCTGAACCAAACTTCTCAACTGTATATGCCTTGTCAACACAATCAGCAATTTCTTCTTCTGTGAAATCTGTTAGAAAATCAGAGAACACAATCTTTGCTCTTTCGTTATATGAAAGACCTAGTAAAGATTTGAAAGTTTCTTCTGTGTACTTAGGTAATTCCTGAGGTACAAAAAGACCACCGTCTTTACTGATACCCTGGGCAATAGCCTGAGCAGCAGAAACAACTTCTTTATTATTTTCAGTACTGTTATATAACATTTTTATCTTCCTTTCAGTACATATTTCCGATTTTACATTCTACACTATATTGTGCTAAATGTCAAAGTTTATCGTAAAATTTCATGCCATTTTCAAAAAAAATCTTGTTAACAACTGATTTTTTGAAATTATTTTCTATAAAAGAATTATACAGCTTGTTAAAATCACTTGACGAAGAAAAACCATCAACAAGGTCTGAACCATCCATATCCGTACCGATACATAGGTTATCTTCACCACCAAGACTTAGAAAATGGTATGCATGATTAAGAATATCTTTTATACTGTAATTGTCACTATCACTTAAAAAATATTTATGAAAGTTAAGTCCTACAACACCGTTTTTGCTTTTAATATATTCAAATTGTTCATCTGTAATATTCCTTTTGTTACTACAAATTTTTCTTGAATTTGAATGTGTAGCAAGTATATATTTTGGATTACTTGATGCTATATCATAGAATAAATTGTCACTTGTATGAGATACATCAATAGCAATACTATTCTTAATATATTCATCAATCACCTTTTTGCCGAAAGTAGTAGCACCTTTTGGTTTATCAGCAAGAACACCATCACCGATACAGTTACTTTCGTTCCAAGTTAGTGTAGCAACTTTTACACCATACTTTTTTAGGAATTCTATATTTTCAATATTATTTTCTAAAATTGAAGAATTTTCTACAGTTAGGTGCAATGACTTATTTGCATTTATATCATTAAAAGGAACTTTAAGTCTTTTACATTCTGAAATAAGTTTTTCTGCACTTGCAATAAAATACTCTATAAGAGGTTTATCCCTAAACTGTAACGGTAATTCATTTCTATCATCAGGTGTCCATACTGCCATACATTGATGCCATTTATGCTCTTTCATTAAATCGGAAATTTTAAATTCATAAATATCGGCATCAAGCAGTAAATCATTCATCATACTTTTATATAAGGTATCACAATGAAAATCAAAAACTTCCATAACTACCTCCTTGCATAAATGCATTTTTTATATGATTAATACTTACAACCTTTTTAGAATTATGGATAACTTCTATTATATCAAATCTTATGTTCTTATTTGTTGGATATTCTTTAAGATATACATAAGCAGTTTTCATCAGCTTATTTTGTTTTTGCTTTGTAACTGCTAATACAGGTGCATAGAGAGAATTTTCTTTTCTTGTTTTTACTTCAACAAAAACAATATAATTCTTATTTCCTGCTACAATATCAATTTCACCATACTTAGTGTTGTAGTTTTTTGCAACGATTTTATATCCATTTTTCTTTAGATATTTTCTAGATGCTTTCTCTCCAATGTCACCGATTTGTCTTTTCTCAGTTATTTGCATTTTTATAAATTTTCTTTAAAAAGCTTTTTCTGTGAATTTCACAAGGTCCATACTTTAAAATCATTTCTCTATGTAACTTTGTGCCATATCCTTTATGTTTAGCAAAACCATATTCGGGATACAATTCATCATACTTTAAACAAAGTCTGTCTCTGGCTACTTTTGCTAGGATTGAGGCAGCAGCAATTGACATAGAATTTGCATCACCTTTTACAATACATTCTGCCGGAATATTAAGTGGTGGAAGTCTATTGCCGTCTATCATAGCATAATCAGCCTTAACATCAAGGCCTTCAACTGCCCTTTGCATTGCAAGCATAGTAGCATTAAGAATATTAAGTTCTTCAATTTCTTCAACTGTAGCAAAAGCTATTGAATAAGAAACACATTCATCAATAATTACATCAAAAAGTTTTTCTCTCTTTTTTTCTGTAAGTTTCTTAGAGTCATTGACACCATCAATAATATGACCTTTAGGCAGAATTACTGCTGCTGCACAAACAGGTCCGGCTAATGGTCCTCTACCTGCTTCATCAACTCCACAAATATTTGTATAGCCATTTTCTAAGGCTTCATTTTCATATTTTAGCCATTCCATAATTAATTCTCCGGTAATTCAAATGTGTATTTACCAAGTTTAGCACTTCTATATTCATCAAGTAGCATAATAGCAGCTCTTTCAGTATCAATTTCGCCACCGGAAATCAGCATACCTCTTTTTCTGCCGATAAGTTCAAGAAGTTCATAACTTTCAATATCTTCAATCGGTTCATTTTGTAGTTTAAATCTTTCTACAAATATTGGATTTTTCTCAACCTTTAGGAAATCCAATAATCTCATAGCTAAAAGTTCAGTATCCATAATTTGGTCTTTAACTGCACCTGTAAAAGCCAGTCTTTCGCCAACAATTTTGTCTTCAAACTTTGGCCACAATACCCCCGGAGTATCTAGAACTTCAAAGCCTTTGTTAATAGTAAACCACTGATTACCTCTTGTTACACCCGGTTTATCCTCAGCCTTAGCTTTTCTGTTCTTAGAAATTCTATTGATGAAAGTTGATTTACCGACATTAGGGATACCAACAATCATAACTCTAACTGTAGGATTTAAAAGTCCTTTTGCCTTTTGCTTTTCAATCTTTTCCTTAAGAACCTCATTAACAGAAGATACAAACTTGTTGATACCTCTACCTGTTTTGCAATCAATTGGAATAGCTACAATGCCGTTATTTTTAAAATAATTAATCCACTTTTGGGTAGATGATGGGTCTGCCATATCACACTTGTTCATCAAAACAACTCTAGGCTTATTTTGAATAATTGAATCAAGGTCAGGGTTACGGCTACTTACCGGTATTCTTGCATCAATAATTTCAGCAACAGCATCAACTAGTTTAAGTGATGTTTGAATTTGTCTTTTAGTTTTGGTCATATGACCCGGAAACCATTGTATATTTTGCATTTCACTCATATATATCATTCCTTATAAATTTTATAGCAATACAAAATTAGTATATCATAAAATTTTTATAATTACAAATGAGAAAAGAGAACTATAAAATTATAGTCCTCTACTTATCTTCTTCATTATTATCTTTTTCAGTTTTAGTATCTTTATTTTCTTTACCGGCTTTACCTACATTATAGACTATATAAATAATAAGTACAACACCTAAAGTTACTAATACACCCATAACAAATAGTGATTTTGGTTCACTATTATCTGTATAGGCATTATCCATGGGAGAAGTTGTTGATGCACTTTCTTTACTGTCACCACCAACATAGTTAACCTTTGGAACTTTTACAGAATCAGCCTTTCCATTTACAGAATTGTTTGAGCCATAGGTTTTGCTACTTGTGCTATTACTTCTACCGGAACTCTTGCTACTATTGCTTTTAATTCTTTTAGAAGTGATTTTATTTTCATCAATTTTCATTTCAGCACCATAAACTGAACCTATTGACAATTTATTGCCATTATTATCTACAGGATCAGAAATAGCTAAACCAAAATCAGTTATACAGGTATCAACTGACTTAAATTTAAAGGAAATAATCTTTGCTTTACCGTTAAACTTATATCCATAAGCACAAAGTACAATAGCATTTACTTTGCCGTTAGAATTCTTTTTCTTAACATCAAATGCTTTATCAGGTGAATCTACTTTTCTAAATTCTACAGACTCAGAATCATAAGTAATTGACACACTAAATGCAGATAAATTAGCATTACCGTTAACAATTAAGTCTACATTGAAAAGTCTGTTTTTATATACAGAATCACAAGACAAAGAAAAGTCAATTTTAGAACTTGCATTTGTATTGAGCGTTGTAATGGGTACAATCAGCAACAACAAAGACGTTAGTAAAAATATTGAAAATATTTTCTTGTACTTATATATTTTCATAAAATCAAATCTCTCTAAATGATTTATATACTACAGTAATTATACAAGTTGTAGAAAGATTAGTCAAGAAATATGAAGTTCTATGTTAAATAGAAAATCCCATATCAGTTAGCATTGCTTTATCTTCGTCAATATTATTTCCGGAAGTAGTTAGCATATCGCCGGTAATAGTAGCATTAACACCGGAAGTAAATGCTTTTTCACCGGAATTACTCATTAAAGTTCTACCTGCTGCAAGTCTGATATATGCAGTAGGATTAATAAATCTAAACATTGCAACAGTACGCAAGATTTCTTCCTCAGTAAGTGTTGGTAAATCTTCGTAACAAGTACCCTTAATAGGAATAAGTGAATTAAGAGGAATTGACTCAACATCAAGTTCAGCTAAAGTAAGAGCCATATCAATTCTATCTTCAAAGGTTTCACCCATTCCGATAATACCACCTGAACATACAGTTAAACCAACTTTATGAGCAGTTTTGATACCATTGATTTTATCATCAAAAGTGTGAGTTGTGCATACATTAGGGAAGTTTCTTCTGGATGTTTCAATATTTTCATGATACATACTTACACCACTGCCTTTTAACTTCTTAAAAGTTTCTTCAGTTACAAGACCATGAGATGCACAAAGACAAATATCATATTTATCATGCATTTCTTTATAGGCTTTACAAGCTTTTACCAAATCTTCACCCTCGAGAGTTCTACCTGCTGTAACAATAGAATATCTATGTACGCCTTTGTTGTAGTGATATTCACAGTCCTTAACAATTTCTTCAGGTTCAAGGAATTTGTATCTTTCAACACTTGTGTGATGATGGGCACTTTGTGCACAGAACTTGCAGTTCTCACTACAACCACCACTACGACCATTGATGATAGAACATAGGTCTATATGATTACCACATAGCTTTTCTCTGATTTCATCAGCACCACTGCATAGTTCATCTAAATCTACGGTCTTGAAAAATGAAAGGTCATCCTCCCTAGTTAATCTCTTGCCATTTATAATATCATTAGATAACTTCTTAATATCCATTATTGTCAACCTCTTTTCTATAAGAGATTATAATTGATATTTTATGCAATGTCAACCTATATTATAATTATTGTTAACATTATTAATTAAATAAATCTGTAAATAAACTAATAAACTTTTGGAAAAAAGTTTGTTCTTCTTTAGTTTTCTTATCTTCTTTTACTTCCTCTTTCTTGATTTCAGAAGTTTTAATTACAAACTGTACTGAACTAACATTAGTATTCTTACTTGAAGTAAATGAATACACCTCCATATTTCCACCTTGGAAGTAAATATCCACCGGCTTAGCCGGTGGCTTTTCTTTTAACGCCTTAAAGGCTATGTTACTAGCTTCGTCTAAAGAC
>NZ_JBBMEY010000029.1:0-27187 GCF_040096285.1 Ruminococcoides intestinihominis
TTACTACCATCAGTAGATGTTGCAGTAATTATAGCATTACCTACTTTAAGAGCCTTGACTTTACCATTCTTATCTACAGTAGCAACCTTTGTATTGCTTGACTTCCAAGTTAATCTCTTATTAGTAGCATTTATAGGAAAAACAGTAGCCTTTAAAGTTGTTGACTTACCATTGTAAAGTGTCTTGCTTGTAGCATTTAGCTTAATAGAACTAACTTTAACTTCAGTTGTTTCTGTTGTAGTAGGTTCTGTAGAACTTTCTATTGTACTACTTTCTGTAGTTGATGAAGAAGGTTCTGTAGAACTTTCTATTGTACTACTTTCTGTAGTTGATGAAGAAGGTTCTGTAGAACTTTCTATTGTACTACTTTCTGTAGTTGATGAAGAAGGCTCTGTAGAACTTTCTATTGTACTACTTTCTGTAATTGGTGAAGAAGGTTCTGTAGTAATTTCATCAGGTGTTGCTTCATCAGGTGTTGCTTCATCAGATGTACTTATAGTAGATGTTTCAATTTCTTTATCTGTTGGTTCAGATGTTGTAATGTTGGACAAATTGTCCACGTTATCAAATGCAAAATAACTTACACATAATGTGCTTGTAATGATTGTTGCAACTAATAATAATGATAATAACTTTTTCATTATAAATACCTTCTTTCAATTCTTAATGCAGTTCTGTTCACTATATTTATAACTTATCTTTATAAATATCTCTTCGATGACCAATATTCAAAATTAAGATAACAATTTTATCATCTTGTATATCAGCTACTAGTCTGTAATCACCAATACGATAACGCCATTCACCTTTGCGATTAGCAGTTAATCCTTTACCAAATTGTCGAGGATTATCGCAATCAACAAGGTTTTTTTCAATCCAACCTAAAAGTAAAGCTGAAGTTTGTTTATCTAATTTCTTTAATTGTTTAATTGCCCTTTTTGTGTATTCAACGGTGTATTTCATCAATCTAGTCCTAACATTTTCTTTACTTCTTCGTGACTATAAGTAACTGGGTCAGCCTTATATTCATTCATTGATTCCTTATATGCTGATAGGTCAATTTCATCTTCAATTCGTTCAATAACAGCTTGACGGAATAGTTCAGAAATGCTTACATTATTAATTTCAGCATACTTTTTAATTAACTTTGTATCTTCATCATTTAATCTTAGAGAAATAGTCATAATATACAACCTCCTTATGTATTACATTGTAATACATAAATTATGATAAGTCAATACATTTTATCAAAAATATTATAAAAATTTAAAATAATTTTATTCAATAAAAATATTATTGATTAATATTTTTTTCAAATGCTAATTTCAACTTTAATTGCTCATCTTCATCAGTTAATTGTGACAAGAATAACTTAAAGAATTTTAAATCTTTAGAGTCTGGATACTTATTAGTAATTTCAAGATAATTATTAACATATATCTCAATTAAGTCTTTTCTGTTTTCAGTATCAGCAATAATAATATCTGTAATTAATAAGTGCATATCTTTTGCATATAATTTAGAACTTTCTCTACTGATTCTAAATGCTGTAATATATATGTTTGGAAACATAATTCTTAATTCTTGATTAATATCAGTTAAAGCTAAATTACCTTTTAGTATTTGCTCTTTAATTAGCGTTAGCAACATATTATTTGCTTGTTCTAATTCATATGGATGATAATATTTCATAAAATTACCTCCTATTTGAACTTGACAACAATGACATTAATGTAATTCCGACTAATGCTCCAATGATTATACCAATTAATAATCCTAAGAAAAACATACTATTTACTTCCCTTCAATAAAAAAGCAGGAAGTAAAAACTTCCTGCTTAAAATTAATGCGATGGCTTAAGAACATATTTGGTTGTTGATGGTTTGATGATATATCCTTGCTTGTCTAATTCATTAATATCAAACTTACTTACTTCTTCATCATCACCAATGAATGAAAAAATGCTATCCGTTATTCTATCATATCTGTCATTATAACTTTTAACTTCATCATAGTTAGACATCATCATAGTAACTCTTTTTGATAAGTCAGATTTAGTTGTCAGTAATCTATCATAGTTATTAGTTGTATATGTATAACAACCAATGAAATAAGCAATACTTACAATACACATTATAATACCGATAACGATACCACCAACATTACGCTGAACTTTGTTATCAACCACTTTTCCCTTTGCTTTTGAAACTATAAGAATAATTCCTACAATCAAAAGTGCAATAGCAATAATAATACATAAATACTTCATTTTCATTCTCCTTTAATATTCATATTAATTTCAATTTTCTTCTGTAGTTCTTTACCGGTTAGTTCCTCTGACATATCTTTCCTAGGTTTTATATTACGCAAATTAGGAAAAACCTTATACTTGCCAATAAGTTCACAAGGATAGACATTAAGTTGTTTATGTGATATTTTGCATAGTCTAATCTTACTATATTTCTTCATCAAAACAATAAGATTCCTATTGTGGATATTCTTAAATAATACAACTTGCTTAGTGTGAGTGGATAAAAAGCCATAAAACCTATATTCGGATAAATTGAGGTTCTTTTCAATTATGTACTCAATCATATCCGATGGAATATCAAATATTTCTGACATTCCGGTATTAGTTGCTAACGAGTTGACAAGTGATATTAACTTGTCTTTGTGGTTGTTATAATTATTACCTACAATCTTAAAATTCATTTTTACCTCCTAAATCAAATGGAATGTTAAGTCTTTCTTAATTACTAAAAAATGCACAAACCAATTTAAAAACAAAAAACCAAATGAATACTAACAAAATGCCTAGAAAAATTTGACCCCACCAAGCCAAAGTACTAAAGAAGAATAAATATATAATTCCAGCAGGTAAGGAACAAATAGTTATTACCCATATAAAAATTGCAGTTATTGTTTTAAAAATCTTTATAGCTGTACTACTGTAAATTTCATCTCTTGCTCTTGCAAGAAGGCAAGAAATACCTAAAATAGTAATAAAAATAGCTATTATACAATAGATTATTTCCTTAATGTGGCTTGTTAAAAAGTTAATTATATTGCTCATAAAAACATTTCCTTTCTTGCCTTGTAGCAAGTGCAAAGTACACTTGCTACAATAATTCTCAACTTACTTTGAATAACACTTATAATAGTAAATACTAAAAAAACAAAAATCATATTTAACTCTCCTTATCTTTCATCAATGTTGTATCCTTTAGGAACAACAAATCTCGAATGTTTTGTTGCATCTTCTTTTAATAAACCGAAAAAATCAATATTTAACAACTTAAATTCGATTGATTTTTGCTTTTCTAAAGGAATTCTATATTTATAATATTCAAGATAACATTTTTTGACTGAATCTTTCTTAAAAACACAATAATCTTGTTTTTGTTGTATGGTAATTATGTTTTCTTTTTTATCTTTATATGTATAACAATAATTATCATTCTTTGTATGTTTTAAAGATATTAATGTTATTTTCTCAGTGGTGAATTCTTCTGTTCTGTTGTTACCACAATCTATTGTATATATAACACTGAATATTGCTACAATAAAAAATGGAATAAGCATTATTGGTAGTATTTTGTATGCAATTATAGAAGAAATTGATTCAGCAACTTCATTAAAATATCCGTTGAAACTTAAAATGGTACCTACCACTATTAATGCTATCATTATTAGAATAATAATTATTAGTAACATCAATATTCCTCCTTGTTTTCTTGTAACTGTTGGTAACAGAATAAAGTTGCTCTACAATCAGATAAACTGTTATGAGCGTTATCTTCGCCCCAATCGTAGTTATAGTAATCAGCACAAGTGGTTAGTTTCTGCCACTTGTAGCAACCATAGTTTTCACTCCATTCACCGTACACTTCTGCGAAATCAAGCATAACATCAACTACTTCGGCTTTCTTATTTTCAATCCCAACAGAAGAAAGAAAATCTAAATCAAATTGCGTATTATAACCAACAATTTTATCTGCTGAATTGATAATGTTAATTAACTCCTGCTTAAACTCTAAAATACTTGGCTTATTTGATACCATTTCCGGAGTAATGCCATTCACTGCCATTGCTTCATCCCATCGTGTAGTTAATAATGGTTTTACAAATTCGTCGAAAAGTGTATTCCCATTATTGTCTATGATTGATACTTGTAATAATTCATCAACTATTGGGTCAAGACCAGTAGTTTCTGTGTCAATTACAATATATCTGTTATCCATCTTAATTAAACCTCCTTTTTTAACTACTAGTTTTACCTGTTATTTTTCTTCCTTTTTCAATTTAAAAAAAATTGCTTTTTTAATTCTTTTGTACAGTTCAGAGTCTGGCAATATGTTATATTGCCTTCTAGCTAATGCTCGCTCTGAGCAAGGAAAGATAAGCCTTATATCAGACTTTCCATCAGCAACAACTCTTATATCATTAATAATAAGTTCGTTATCTAAAGTTACACTAGCAATAGCAATATACTTGCTATTATTAATAAATCTTATTCTTGTAGAAGTTATATCCATTATTTTTCTCCTTTATAAAATTTGAAGTGGTGGGTACTCTTGTATCCACCACTTTTAGGGATTAAATAACTTGTGCTTTAGTGCAAGTAATTATAAGCTTCAACAATCTGCGTAATATCATAATTGTTCTTAATATATTCTCTTACTAAATCATAAATATTAACAAGGGAAATGAACTTATTATAATTCTTGCTAGAAAAAGAAATATAAGTGCCATCAGAATTAATATTGATTTCGTTGATTGTTTCATCAAACTTAGAATAACATAATAATTTAGTTACTTCTTTTTTGGAGTAAAAGTTACAAATATAACTATCAACATGAGTTACACTAATAACTAATTCAATTAAGTTATCTTCAAGTGTATTTACTCTAGTTCTACCTGTATTTTCAACTTGTAACGTGGACAAATTGTCCACATCGTCCTCGTCTTCGCTATCAATATCTGAAATATTTGTTTCTGAGTTCTGTGTTTTTTCCTTTTCGGAAAAAATTTCCTCATTTTTAATGGTAGTATCACTTGATTTTGTAGAGGAATGTTCAACTTGTTCAGTAGATAAGTTGTCCTCGTTTTCAATAGGGTTAGTATCAAAATTCTTTTCTACTTTGTCTATAACTTTTTTACTACTAATAGAAGTATTACTTGACTTCTCTGAAGCTTGTTCAACTTGTTCTGTGGACAAATTGTCCACATCTTTAAGTTGAGGAGTACCAACAGAAGAAAAAACACCTTTTAAGATAGCTTCATAATCAGCAGGATTATCTTTGATTAACCTTGCTTTTTCCGTTGTAATTTTACAATCACTTGCGTGATTAATTAGATATGTAAATACCTCACCTTGTTCCTTATCAGTGAGGTAGGAAAGTTCAACACCTGCGATTAGTGGAATACTACCACCATCAACTCTACTTAACAATGGTTTGATTAGGTGGGTTAATCGTATGTAACGATAAACTTTCTTTCTGCTCAAATTACTTTCGTTTGCAATTACTTTAATAGCACTATTAGTTGTTTTACTTAATAGTTCTTCTTTCCTTTTAAATGCAAATGCAAGTTCGGATGGCAAGTAATCATTATTTCTTTCTGTGTTAGTATCAATAATAATCAATTCTTTTTCGTCAGCAGAAAGATTACTCTTAATTATGCATTTGACAGTTTTAAGTCCTGCTAATTCACAAGCTCTCTTTCTGTGCCGACCTGCTAGCAAGTCATACATATCTGAGTTATCTTTTGATTGTGTAACAACACAAGGGTCAAGCTGACCGTTGCGTTTGATACTGTCAACCAGTGTATTGATAGTATCCTCGTGGATAATAAACGGTTGCTCAGATATTTCTCTAATCTTATCTATCGGAATATCAACAATAGTATTTTCACTCATACTATTGTTTGCAACATCTTGTTCCGTTATTGCAAAGCTAAGTGATTGCTTTTTAATATTCATTATTCATCACCAACTTTCTTGAGAATATAACCGACAACACTCATATATTCAAGACCAACGATAGAACGAGGAGAACTAACACAAGTACGGTTCATTCCGACAGCATTCTTAACTTCTGTACGATATGATATAGTTTGAGGAATAACTAAGTCACCGTAGCTTTCCTCTAAAGCTGATAAAACTTCTTTGCTATGTTTGGTTGCTTTTTGATACATTGTTGGTAAAAAACCAAGAAGATATTTAGACACATCAGTATCCTTTTTGATGTTTACTAAAGTTTGTAAAGTTTTTTCAACTTGAGAATAAGCCAATATATCAGTTTGAACTGGGATTAATAACTTGTCACATACTGCTAAAGCGTTGGTTACAAGCAAATCACTGGCAGGTGAACAGTCAAGAATGATAAAGTCATACTTGTTGAAGTATTCATCACTTAATGTATCTTTTAAAATGTTAGTACAATCATTCTTACTGGCAAGATAAGATGGAATACCTTTAAGGGTTTCCTCCTGAGCAGGAATAAAATCAAAGTGTTCTGATGTGAAGTGACGAACATAATCATCGTGATTAATGTACATACCACCGATAGAATTAACTAGTAATTCTGCAATAGTTGGTTTTCGGTCCGGTTCAAAGTTAAGCCATAAGCTACAATTAGCTTGATAGTCTAGGTCAATAACAAGCACTTTCTTGTTACACTTAGCAAGACCACTTGCAATGTTAACGACTGTAGTTGTTTTACCTACGCCACCTTTTTGGTTCGCTACTGCGATAATTGTTGTTTTTGTGTTCTGTTTCATTTTTAATCTAATCCTTTCATCGTGGACAATTTGTCCAAGTTTATATATATAAAAAACCGATTACTAAAATAAGTAATCGGTTCTAAATATCGTGTTTCATTTTTTCAATATCATATTTTAAGAATTTATCAAGTTTTTCTACATCAATGTTCCGATATTGTTCCTCTAAGTGTGTATATATATCTAGTGTTAATTGTACTGATGAATGTCCAACAAGTTTTGAAGCTGTCAGTACATCAATACCAGACAAAAAGAGTAATGTGCAATACATATGCCTTAACTGATGAGCATTAAATCTAGCTACTACTTTAGGAATACCCTTAGGGTCAAATTTTGAGGGTAATTTATTATTGTGAAGTTCTTTGTATTTTTCACAATATGAATAATAATTAATGTCGTTTTGATAAGTATTCCAATATCTACTCCAAGTTGAAGGTGTTTGTAATTCACCATTGTTTTGAGGACAAACTAAATAAGATGTAGCATTTAGTTTTGCTTTCAATAAATAATTAATTGCGAATTCAGGTAAAGGAACAAATCTAGTCTTACCATTTTTAGTACCTTCAGTAATTATATATTTATTAGTGTCAATTTTTTGTGTGCTTTTATTTATGTATATACCTTTACGATTGTACATATCTTCAATATGTACATCATCCCAATTAAGAGCTAACAATTCACCTTTGCGAAGTCCACCAAATAACATAATCATTGCACCAGTTTGCATACGATTTTCAACTTTAAGTACTAAGTCGTATTGTTCCATAGTAATTGCTTTAACAATTTTTTTAGGTGCATTTTTAGGAATTCGTTTTTTCGCATTTCGTGCAGGATTAAGTAATATCAACTCTCTGTCGATTGCAGACTCAAATATATTATAGGATATATTCGCCGTTTGTGATAAGGTCTTTTTACTTGATGGTCTTTTTGTGTGTGGGTTTTCGTAAGCAAGTGAGTACATCATATCATCAACCATAATCGGCTTAATATCGATTATTGGATATAAACCAATATAATGATTGATTCTCTTAATACAGTTAGTTAGGGATTGACCATATTGATATGTTACACCAATTTTAGCTCGTTGCAACCATTCATTTGCAAATTCACAAAATAATATATTTTTATTCATTTATAATCACCAAACTAAAATTATAGCATAATTTAATTATTATATCAATGCCGCCCCTACGAACCAGTAGGTCGGGGGTTCGAGTCCCTTTCAGCGCGCCATGCCTTGGAAACTTAGTTTCCAAGGCTTTTTTCTTTTGTTTTTTATTTTTTTAATTTTGAATGTAGAAAAAAGGATTGCCTGTTTCACAAATTAGGGTTTTTCAATTTTGTCTGTGTGTAAAGGTAAGTTTGTTTTAAATTTAATTGGCTATAAAGAAAAATTTATAGTGAGATTATGCATTTTAAATCATATATAACTATGACTCACAGGTGTAGGGTCCAACATCGTTGGACCGTTACAAACTAGCCTTTATATAGGTACTTTGCCTTTTGTAGTAAATTATAATTTATAGTTTCTACATAGGACAAAGATACATAAAACATTTTACTATTAAACGGGCGAACAATGTGTATAGAGTAATAAGATGGTATACAACAGAGAAAGGACATGGTATACAGTTTTGTGATAAAATTAAAGGCATAAAAATCACATAAATAAGGAGAGATTTATTATGCCAATGGAGGACAAAACTGTGGATAAACAAAGGAAAGAATTTGCAGAGAAAGCACAAACCACTGATAACTTTAGTGCCTTGTGTCGTGAGTACAATATAACACGCAAGACCGGTTACAAGTGGAAAGAAAGATATGCAAACAATGAGCCAATGACAGATAGAAGTAAAGTTCCAAATAAGGTGGCAAACAGAACACCCTATGAAATAGAACAACAAATACTTCGAGTCCGTTACGAAAACCCAAAGTGGGGTGGCAAACAGATTCAGCATTTCTTGGAAATGAATGGTGTAGAAAATATACCATGTTCTAAAACAATAGGTAACATTCTAAAGAGAAAAGGTTGTATAAGTAAGGAAGCATCCTTAGCTCATCAACCATACAAGAGGTTTGAAAGAAGTAAGTGCAATCAGATGTGGCAGACAGACTTTAAGGGTGATTTTGGTTTACTTGATGGTACTAGATGTTATCCTTTAGATATTCTTGATGACCCTTCAAGGTTTTGTATAAAAATAGCTGTAAAGCCCAATTTACTAGGGGTTTTAGACAGTTTTCAAGAGGCTTTTTATGAATATGGAATACCTAATTCAGTTCTCTCAGATAATGGAGGAACTTTTAGAGGGTTGCATGGTGGATACACTCAATTTGAAAAATGGTTAATGAATAACGATGTATTGCCTATACACGGAAGAGTAAAACACCCACAAACACAAGGGAAAATCGAACGATTTCACAGAACAATGAAAGAAGAATTATTAAATATTTATCAGTTTAATAATTTAAGTGAAGCTGATTTAGCATTACAAGAATGGCGTAACAAATACAATTACACGAGAGGACATCATGCACTAAATATGAAATGTCCGGGTGAAGTATATGAACCAAGTCAAAAGAAATACACGGGAATAATTAAGCCCTATGAATACAGTGGAGAGTATCATGTGATTAAGGTAAACAGTTGGGGATATTTAAGATTTGCTAAGTGGCAAGAATACTTGAGTGAAACTATGATTGGAGAACAGATTGAATTAAGACCAAGTCAAAACGGAAGCACATTTATTGCTTGTTATCGTAACTTTAGAATAGCAGAATTTGATGCTGACACAGGCAAAAGATTAAACAGAAACATAGCAAGAATTTAGTATATGCGAATTGTATACCATGTCCTTGCGCTCCTGTATACCATGTTACTCTTGACACAATGTTCGTCCCTACGACTGTGAGCCAAAATTTTGCTATAATTCACACCTACAAACCCTAATTTATAAAACTAACCTTTACGCACAAACAAAATTGAAAAACCCTAATTTATTTAACTAACCAATCTAAACGCAGAAACAGAATTGAAAAAACCCAATTTATCGAGTAATCTTTTTATATTGACAAAATTGAAAAAACTAATTAATCAATTTTTTATTAACCCACAAAGACAATTAAAATATAAATTTGAAAGGTTTATATTTTAAAGGAATGTATATTAAAATTTTAGTGATATTATCTATATAATTAGGTGTATAAATGTGCAAATTTACTGTTGACTATTTAGAATTCTTTTGATATAATAGCCAAGGTTAAAAAAGATTATATAAATTCGAGATACGGTCGAATGTTTCTACTAACTGCCTCAAACAGTTAACTATAATCCCCATTGGGGCATAGTATTATCTGTTTATGGTGGTTTTTTTATGCCCTATTTTAACAAAGGAGAAATTTGTATGAAAATGTATGATGTTATTATTGTTGGTGCAGGTCCGGGTGGTATTTTTTCTGCTTATGAGCTGGTTACTAACAATCCAAATATTAAGGTTGCCGTTTTTGAAGAAGGTCACATTCTTAACAAGAGAAAATGCCCTATTGACGGTGACAAGATTAAGAAATGTATCAATTGCAAAAGTTGTTCAATTATGAGTGGCTTTGGTGGTGCAGGTGCATTTTCTGATGGTAAGTACAACATTACAAATGACTTTGGTGGTACACTTTACGAATATATCGGTAAGAAAAAAGCTATTGAACTAATGGAATATGTTGACAAAATCAATATGGATTTTGGTGGTGAGGGTACAAAGCTATACTCTACTGCCGGTACAGGCTTTAAGAAAATTTGTCTACAAAATAAGCTGAACCTACTCGATGCATCAGTTCGTCACCTAGGTACAGATATTAACTATATTGTGCTAAACAACCTATATCACTTCTTAAAAGAAAAGGTTGACTTTTACTTTGACACACCTGTTACTACTGTTGAACTTCTTAATGAAAATGATGAGGGCTATATTGTAGATACTGAGAATGAAACATATCAGTGTAAAAAGTGCATTATTTCTGTTGGTCGTAGTGGTAGTAAGTGGATGGAAAAGGTTTGTCACGAACTAAAGATTCCTACAAAGTCAAATCGTGTTGATATTGGTGTAAGAGTTGAACTACCGGCTGCAATTTTCTCTCATCTAACAGATGAACTATACGAAAGCAAAATTGTTTATCGTACAGAACAGTTTGAAGATAATGTAAGAACATTCTGTATGAACCCTAAGGGTAGTGTTGTTACAGAAAACACTAACGGTATCATTACAGTAAACGGTCATAGCTATGAAGATAAAGAAAAGCAGACTAACAACACAAACTTTGCTTTACTTGTCAGCAAGCATTTTTCTGAACCATTTAAGGACAGTAACGGCTATGGTGAAAGTATCGCAAGACTAAGCAATATGCTTGGTGGTGGTGTTATTGTTCAGCGTTTTGGTGACCTTATTAGAGGTAGAAGAAGTAACCCTAAGAGAATTGAAGAAGGTCTTGTTGAACCTACACTTTCAGCAACACCCGGCGACCTTAGTCTTGTACTACCTAAGAGAATTATGGATGGCATTATCGAAATGATTTATGCACTTGACAAAATTGCTCCCGGTACTGCAAATGATGATACCCTGCTTTATGGTGTTGAGGTTAAGTTCTACAATATGGAAGTTGAAGTGGATAATCACCTAGAGTCACTACACAAAGGTTTGTATATTATCGGTGACGGTAGTGGTGTTACTCATTCACTATCCCATGCAAGTGCAAGTGGTGTATTTGTTGCAAGAGAAATTCTTGAACAGTAATCACATTTATTAAGTTTATAAGAGTATTTTTACTTCTATTATAAAAACATAGAAAATACAAAAAGAGCCAAAGTAAAGTTTTTCTTTACCTTGGCTTTTGTTTTGCAGTAAATTTATTTTTCTGTATTAGAATTATTAACTAAGTTCTTAACCCTTTCATATTCAACTTTCATCATATTATTAAAGGTTTCTTCGTTAATTTCAATAGTATCTTTAGCTGAAGATTTATCGGCAAATTCGTTGAAAATATTTTGCTTTTTGTTTAGCATTTTCATCATTTGCTCATCAATAGAGTCCTCACAAAGCAGTATATACACAAGAACATTTCTTGTTTGTCCCATTCGATATGCTCTGGAAATAGCTTGATTTTCTATTGATGGTTTAAACTGTGGTTCACAAATAATTACAACACTGGCTGACTGAATATTCAGACCTGTACCACCTGCTTGAATTTGTGCCGGTAAAACTGCACCTGCTTTTGCATTGTTAAATTTATCAATAATTTCTTGCCTACGCTGAGGAGAAACTGCACCGTTAATATGGTCAACACATTTATCCCCAAGAACTAATTTAACCTTTTTAATTGTATCTAGGAAATATGAGAATACAATAACTTTTCTTCCGTCATCAGTAGCTTCATCAACAATTTCTTTTAGTCGTTTTGCCTTTGAAGAGTCGGCAATATTGGCAACATTCCATGATACTCTCCTCGGTGCTTGCATATTATCTGACATAACTGCATTGTAGTATGCTTCCTTTTCCACTGCATTCATATCAAGCCATTCTTTGTTTTCGATAAGTTGAGGAAGTTCTGTCAGCACTTCTTCTCTTTTTCTTCTGTAGTAAACCGGTGCGACTTTCTCACGAAATTCCGGTGCTGAACTTAAGTATTCCATACCGTCAACTTCATTTGCAATTTGTGGTTGTAAAATAGAGATAAGCTCTATCATTTCATTTACTCTGTTTTCTAGGGCAGTACCTGTCATAAACAAAACTCTCTTGGCATAGTCTGCAATATTTCTAACATTTCTTGACCGTCTAGCCTCAGGATTTTTAATATAATGGGCTTCATCCACAATTAAATTTTCAAATCTAAAACTGTCATCAAGGTCAATATAACTAGTGGTTTCATATGTAGTAACTGCAACACCACCGTTTTTTACCCAATTTTCTAAGGCAACCGATTTATCTTGACCATGAATTTTCACAACTATTAAGTCACTTTTCTCGGTAATCTCTCTACACCAATTGGCAATAACACTAGCCGGACATATAACCATAAAGTGAGTAGCACCAATATTTCTAAGTGCAACCATTAGTGCAATAGCCTGAATAGTTTTACCTAAACCCATCTCATCACCAAGCAAAACTCTTTGTTGTAAGAATGCATACTTAACACCTGTTAACTGATACTTTCTAAGCTCACAAGATAGACCGGTAAGGTCAAGTTCCTGACTTTCAACTTGTTTTGCTAATTCATCAGGCAAACCTAAAGCATTGTTATTGCCCAATGCATTAGGTACGATTTCTTCCAAAATATTATAGAACTGAATTGAATATTTTTCAAAGTCACTCCAACATTCTTCATCAGTTATTTTTTCAACATCAATTGCAGATTTTGAACTTTCATCAGCAAAAGTACCATATTCACTTTTAGCCAAGTAGGTTAGAAATTCATAAGCTGTTTCTGCTTTATCTTTATTTTCTTTAGAAGAAAATAACCACTTAACACCATTCTTAGCAGTTGCAACATTCTCAATTTCTGTATTGACTTTTTCAGAATATGTATTTAGCAGTTGAGTACATCTACCGGCACAAGGAAAAATCTTTCTGTAAATATCAACACATCTGACTATAGCAGTAGTTTCAGGGGTTTTGTTGTCAACAGATAGTGCAAGTTTCGTAACATCTACAACTTGATTAACCATTTTATCAACAGTTTCACGAATAGCATAAGCACTTTCAAGGCTGATACCGTTAATTTCTTTAAGTTCCAAAACTGTCTTATAAGCAATGTGGGAAATATTATTGTAACCACTGTCATGAAGTGACTTTACCCTTATTCCTTGTTTGTTGCGATTAAGTTCATCAACAGGAATACTGCTTAATGTTTCATTAATTTTATTGGAAATATAGTTATTTACATTATCTTTAATTGCATTTTTATAATTCTCTGAAAGATTTATAATATAATTAAGCTGACTTGAAATTCTTGTATGTGTCTTAATAATTCTCCTAGTATCTTTAGACTTAAATGACCTTGCCATAAAATGTAGCTCCTTTTACTGTCAGTTACCTACTAATTATACTTCAAAAATAGTTATATGGCAAATTTTATGTAGATAAATTACCCTCTGATTTCTCGGCATTACATATTATGTTAAAAATACAATTGTAATAAATAGTTAAGATTATTTAAAAATTATTCATAGCTTTATAGCAAATCGTACAAATATAAGGTGTAAACTTTGGGTGTAAGGTTAATTGAGAGGTAACTTCTTATATGTTATAATTATGTTGCGAGATATATTATGAAAACTTGAATGTTAGCACCGACTTTTAGTGCAAAGACTGTTGATAAAGTTGTTGCTAAGATTAGTGAAAGTGCTACTTCAAAAGATAATTTTACATGGGATAATGCTTCGGTTTATTTCCTTTTAACTGACCGTTTTAATAACGGTAATACAAGTAATGACCACAGTTACGGTAGAGGACTTGAAAAGGATGGTACTGTTACTACCAAAGGTAAAGTTGTTGCTAAGAAAAAGGGTAGAGCAACTGTTACTTGTAACAACAAGAGATGGCAGAAAAACTGCCGGATGTACAATTATTGTTAAATAAATTTCTTTCAAATTAATTTTTAAACATATTACTACAATCTCTTAAAAAGATTAAGTTGAAGAAATTATATTTTATGCAACTCACCTTATCTTTTCTTTATACACTGTTGCATTAAATAAGCGTCTTACTACTACAATTTAATAAGAAACTTCTTACTACTACATTTTACTAATTAGCGTCCTACTATTACATACCACTTTGAAAGGCATACTTCGGTATGCCTTTTTACTTTTGTTTTTATTTTTCAATTTTTCTTAACCTACAAACAAAATTAAAAAAATAAAAAACAAAAGAAAATAGAGGCGAATTAACGCCTCTATGTGAATCAATATTTGATTTTAATTATATATTACTTTATAAAATAGGGGATAAGTAAAAACAAAATCAAGTAGTTGAAAGGTTCTTGCTGATTGCAGGAACTCTGTTAAGTGCCTTAACAACAACTGCAACTAAGATACCCTCAATAATAGCCCATGGAATAAGTGTTGCAGCTCTTAGACCAAGTAGCTGTAAATATGTTAAACCGTAGAACATATAAATGAAGTATGCGTTAATTGCAAGGCTACCGATTAAAGTGACAAGAACTTCACAGATAATTGTTCTTGGTAGAGAAATCTTTTCCTTGTATAGGATGATACCCAGTAGACAAGCCTCAATAATGTAACCGGCAGTAATACCCGGTGTAAATGATGCTCCTGCAGGTGCAAATACATATGAAAGTACATCACCTAAACAAGCAGTAATCATTGAGCAAACAGGACCAAAATAATAAGCAACAAGTGCCATAGGTAAGAAAGTGAAACCAATCTTAACATATGGGTTGAATGCAAGTCCAATGTTTGCAAACATACCTAGTACAACTCTTAGTGCAAGTAGCATTGCAATAATTGCAATTCCCTGTACTTTACCAAGTTCCTTTGCTGATGAAGCAAATTTATTTGGTATCTTCTTAAAAAAATTCACAAAACTATCCATTATTTAAACCTCCTTATTATAAGTTACAGTGGTGGCAAATAAAAAGACGGAAACTTCAGAAAAGTTCCCGTCCATAGTTTGTCGTCTGTAACAGCGGGATGCGAAACTGTAACCGCAGGTAATCCTTTCGTTTCTTTGACAACTCCCCGTTCAAAGAACACTTCACGAAACAGTTTCTACTCTGTGAACATTTACTATTATATCACTCTCAGTAAGTTTGTCAACTTATTTTTTCATGAACATTTTATCGATGCTACGAATTAAGTTGGAAAGTGGCTTGTAAATGAAGAATACAATCAATGAAATAATAAGTCCTTTTACAATGTTAAATGGACCGACACAGAAGATACAGAAAGTAAATGTATCTGAGATAAATGGTACAATCTCTTTACCTAGGCTGATAATAGCTTCAATAGGCATAAAGTTTGAATATAGTGGAACAAGTACAAATGTGTTAAATAGAATACCTACAACTGCCATTGTAATAGTACCGGTTAGCATACCAATTAAAGCACTTTTTCTTGACTTTTTGTGCTTATAGATTAAACCGGCAGGTAGGATAAGTGAACAACCAATAATGAAGTTTGCCAGTTCACCGACACCACCGGTTGATGTACCCTTAATTAAGAATTTAACTAAGATTTTTACAAGTTCAATAATTACACCGGCAACAGGTCCCATACTGTATGTGCCAACAAGTACAGGTACTTCTGAAAAGTCAAATTCATAGAAAGATGGTGCGATAAATGGCAGTGGAAATTCAATAAACATTAGTCCGGCTGCCAAAGCTGCAAGCATAGAAGTTACAGCAAGGAAAGTTGTGTGGTTTATGCCACTTTTTTGTTTTACGATTGTCATATATAATGACCTCCCAATAAATAATATTACAGTTAGTCGCCATATAATAAGAAAACCCCACAATAAAAATTGTGGGGCAAAGAGCATATTAACAACACGCACCAAGGGTACGCAAAAAAAATTCATCCTCTTTCATCCGGACTATAACCGTCGGTATTGGAATTTCACCAATTCAACCATAATGGCTCGTGGACTTTACCACCGGTGGGGAATTACACCCCGCCCCGAAGACAACTATTCTGTTTAACTCTATTATAGCACTATGTTACAGTTTGTCAAGACTAACTTTCTTAAATGCCTTAATTTCTTCTTTATCCTTATCAGATACTCTTCTGCTATCTCTGATTTTGGAACAAGTCATTAAGAAGGTTTCTTTGTCATAATAATTCTTTCTAAGAAAATTAAAAACTTCATCTTTATGAAAAGCAAAAAGCTCAGCAGTAAGCCATGCTTTAGCCATTTTCACATAGTAGTGGTCATAATTAATATTCTTTAAACGAACTAAAATATCATCTAAATACTTCTTATCTTCCTTGTATTCAAACATTGTAATAATGCCGTAGCGAATTTCCCAAGGGTTATTACTGTTTAAGTATTTTTCTATATAAGAAAAATATTCTTCTTTATATTTCTTTAATTCAGTAAATTTACAACTGTCACATAAAGCCCAGTTGTTCATTCTTTTCACAAAAGATTCCATTAATGAGGAAAAGTCAGAGAAATTTTCTGTTTTAATACTACAAGTCACAATGCCATAAAGCATACTTTCCTCGTAATATTTATTTCCACAAACCTTGAGAAAACTTCTAGGGTTGCCTTTACAAATAGCTTTACCCAGCTTTCTCATTACAGGTACTCTTATACCGATGAAATATTCTTTGTCACAATTAGGTATCAGCTTACTGTGGAAATCTCTGTATTTTAAGTCAGCCTGACTCTTTAGATAAAGAATCAGGCTGTTATAATCCTCTTGTGTCCAGTTATCAATTATAAATCTGTCCATAATAATTTATACTTTCCATTCAAAAACTGTTTTAAAAGGTGTATTTAAGTCAGCAGCAAAGGCTCTGTGCATATCGTCAAAGTTTCTAACAGGTGCATCCTCATAAATAATAGAAGATAGTCTTCTCTTAATTCTCTGAGTTTCCATTAATGAAATAGCCTTTTCAAAATCTACTCTACCACTTCTTGAACAACCAACCATAGTAAAGCCTTTTTCAAGTACCATTCTTGTGTTGATAGCCACCATATTTTCCGATACACCCATAAGCAGTAGTGTACCTTGTGGGGAAGTGTAGTCAATCATATCGTTAATAGCATCCAAAGCACCTTCACCACCAACACATTCAAATGCATGGTCAATGTGTAAATCCTTAGGAATGTTGTATGTTAAAAATGTTTTTGTTACGAAAGAAAATCTGCTTAACTTTCTTTGGTTTTTACCGATAACATAAATTTTAGCCTTAGGGTATTCTGCTCTAAGTACTGTTGCAATAACATAAGATAAAGCACCGTCACCCCATACACCAAAGGCATCTTGTCTTTCATGAGCAACCTTTTTCATTCTTGCAACTGCATGACAAGCAACAGAAACAAATTCTGTAATTGCAGCAGTAGAAAGTGGAATATTGTTAAAAGGTATAACTCTGTCAGGGTCAATATCAACAAATTCTCTCATAAAACCATCAGCACCTGAACTTAGGAATTTGCTGTCCGGTCTGTAGTTTTCGTATATAAAGGAATTGTCTGCATTGTCAGTATTAGCCGGTTGATTAGGAATCATAACAACCTGCTGACCCGGCTTAAAGTGACCTGTTTTATCTATAATAACTTCACCACAACATTCGTGAATAAGTGCCATAGGAAGTTTCTCATTTAATACTTTAATATCACGATTACCTTGATAATATCTTTGGTCTGCACGACAAATTGACATATATCTAGGTCGGATAATTACTTTCTTGTTTATGTCAATATCTTCATACTTAACAGAAAAAAACTGTGGAGAAGTAAGCTGATAAATATAGTTAATCACCTGTCGTTTTCCTCCAACTCAACAACATTGCCACCAACAAGGAACTGAGCGATTTTGTAGTCGCTGATTGTTGTAATCTTAATGTTAGATGAGTTACCCTTTACTAGCTTAACAGGTGCACCCTTCATAACACAAATCTTACAAGCATCAGTTAGAATGTTCTTTTCGGATGGTTTAAGCTGACTGTATAGTTCCTTAAGAATGTTAATCTTAAATGTCTGTGGTGTTTGACCTTGATACATCATTGATCTGTCAGGAATAGAGTCAATCTGCTGAGCATCCTGAGAAACAACAATAGTATCAACTGCAGGAACAACAGTATCACAAGCACCGTAAGTTATAGCATTTTCAATATTTTCATCAAGAATTCTTAGTGTAACGAAAGGTCTTACTGCATCATGAGTAACAATAATGTTGTCCTCACTTTCACCGTAAGTCTTTTCAATATCGTTAATAATGTTAAAAATAGTATCGTTTCTATTTTTACCACCGAGTACTAGCTTGATTTTGTCTTCAAAGTCAAGTTCATATTTTTCCAGTAGATCAGACATATATCCTAACCAAGCCGGATTTACACCAATATATATAACATCAATTTTGGTACACATTAATAATTTTTCAAGTGTATGAATAATAATTGGCTTTTCGTCTAGTGGCAAAAACTGCTTTGGCATATTGCTAATATGCATTCTTGTACCACTGCCACCGGCGAGAATTGCTCCGAATACCATAGTAAAACCTCTTTCAATAAAAAATCGAATGTGTTATTAACTACGATATTATAACACATCCGATAAAATATTTCAATTATTTAGGCATATTTAGGCAAGATTTATTTAAATTCAGTGCAACTAGGTCGTGATGAGGCACTTGCTTATCCTCAGGAGGTAGTTCCATATAGTCACCAAAAGCTATTTTTAAGTAGGTGTCATATCCAACAGGAATAGGGAAAAGTTCACCTTCAAATGGTTCAAAAATTGCACTTTCAAAACATTCTTTAGGGTACTTATTCATCATATAATGTGGACCGGCACAAAGTTCTGTAATATATGTACATTCTTCAATAGGGTAGGCAGTCATCTTTTTCTCACAATGTTTCCAAATCTTTGTGCGAATTTTTCTGCCTCTAAAGATGCCAAGAAGAATTTTACTAAAGAATGCAACTGCACCACCATGCTTTTCCGGTACAACCTCACTCATAAATAGGGAGTAGAGTAAGCAGTGGAACAACTGCATATATCTCTTAAACTTACCGTCAGGACAACCGTCCAGTGGCATAATATCCATTACCAAACCATGGGGTACATCAATATTTTCTTGATTTTCCTTAACACAAGTGTATTTTGTATCAACAAATGTAGCAAAAATATTTCCTGTAAATGTTGAATTTACATCGGTTTTCAGTAGTCTGTATCTACCGGTATTGCCAACCTGCTTTGGCCATTCTTTTAAGAGAATTTCATAATCTTGTCTTGGCATAAATACATCAATATCATCATCCCAAGGGATAAAGCCTTGATGCCTAAGTGTTCCGATACAACAACCACCACAAAAATAAAACAGTAGGTTGTTTTTCTGACAAAATTCTTTAAATACTCTCAAGGACTCAAGTTCCTTTAGTTGAAGTTCCCTTATTGTTTCCTTTGAAAGTTTTATTGGCTGTGACATATCCTTATCCACCTATCATCTTTTAGTGTTGCTAATAATCTTTTCTTTTACTTCTTCAATCTGTTTCTTAGAGCTGTCATTTAAACTTTTTTTCCAGAATGGAAGTTTTATAAGTCCCACAACTGTACCTATACCGTAGGTTATGTGAAGTAAAGGAAAAATTAGTGGCAAAAGTACAAACTGAGGATAAAATTTCCTTACAATACAACAGGATACTGTATTTACAAGGTCAAACATACCATAAGCTATACCTAGAAGTATTAGGAAAATATGAATTCCAAAGCAAGAGAAAATTATGCTTCCCAGCAAAGCCATAACAAATACAAACGGTACAAAGTGAAAGTAGCTTAAACATTCCTTACATACACCAAGAGTTAAGCCAATCCAGTAACCGTTACCATACTTTTGCTTAATCATATTAGGCAGAGTGTTTCTTGTCATTTGATAAGAAATAATGTCAGGACAACAACATAACTTGTAACCGGCTTTTCTAATGCGATAGTGCATTTCGTTATCCTCAGTTCTGCCTAAGTCCTCGTTAAATCCACCAACTTTGGCAAAAACCTCTCTCTTATAAGCAGCATGAAACATACTGTCAACATATTCTTTTTGAACAGGTCTTCTTCTGTAGGAAGCAATAGATGAACCGAAAAGTGATTCTTCTGCTGCAAGAAGTGTCTGTTTCCAAGGTGACTCACCCAGTACAATGTTAGGTCTGCCACCACCGGTAACACTTTCACCTTCTTCAAGGTGCATAACATTCTTAGTAATAAAGTTCCTAGGAATACTTGCATGAGCATCTACTCTGATAATAATATCACCGGTAGCTACCTTTAAAGCCTCATTCCAACTGGAAGCTTGATTGCCTCTATTGTTCTGAACAATCTTAACATCCATAAAGCCGTAATGGGAATTCTTAAAATCATTCATCATTTCAAGTGTGTTGTCCTTAGAAAAAGAATCAACAAGTACAACTTCAATTTGATTATGAGGATAATCCTGATTTGATATATCCCTAAAAAGACCATTAAGAACTGCACCTTCGTTAAGTGCAATCATACAAATTGATACAGTCATAATCCTACCCTTTCAATAAACCCTTATTCTTGAATATACAAACTTGTAATCCATTTTCCGTTATTCATAAATGCAACTGTAATATAAGGTACAACGAAAACAAGTGGTACAATAAAAAAGCAAAGTAAAATATATGGTAGAAAAGAAAGTAAAATTTTTCTACAATCATTTAATTTATCGGAAATAAAGTTTAATCCCAATTTTATAATCTCTTCATTACTTATGCTTTCATCTTCAAAATAAACACAAGGTACTATTGTATATTTAATACACAAAAAAATTGTTGCAACAAAAGCCATTACCGTTAATGTAATAGCAAATGCAAGAAGTGCAACATATGATGTTATAGCAAAAAATACGAAAAAAATCAAGGCTGGAACAGTAAAAATCATAAAATAACCTAAAATTCTTACCATAATATTTAGGTTTAGGCTAAGACACTTGTTATACTTTTCTTTATTAAAGTAGTAAAAAATATCCTTTAATGAGTAGTCTTGATTTTTAGAAATTAGGTAACACATCCTAAAATATCCTGTAAATATAGGTGTGGAAAATAACCACACAACTACCAGTACAAGAGAAATAAATGACAGTACCCCTTGATAAAACAGAGTGTTTGTATTTACAAATAAGTTTATTATGTTGTAGATAACTTCATCAAGTATCATTAGCAGAACAGTAGGGAGGACAGCTATCAGAAAACCTCCGATAGCATTACCCCAATTATCCTTAGCAAGTAAGGCTAGTGACTGTTTCTTAATTGTTTGTTCAATGTTCATAATTTCCTCAGTCAAAGTTGCCTGTATAAAGTCTGTACATAGCCTCTAAGCAAATTTCTGCATGTTTAAAGAACTTTTCTTCATCAAGACTTTCATTAGCATTGTGCATATTGCTTGTGTCATCCTTAAATACAGGACCAAAGGCAACACCCTTATTGTCTAACATTCTTGCATATGTGCCACCACCTGTAGAATATAGCTCAGGTTCTTCACCTATAACTTCACTGTAAGCTGACTTTAGCAGTGAGATAATAGGAGCATTCTCATCCATATTTAGTGGCTTTAGGTGGCTAAGTACCTTAACATGAAGATTGTCTTTACTTGCAATTTTCTTGATTCTATACAGAATAACATTGCCATCCATTGTAACAGGATAACGAACATCAATCTTAGCTTTAGCTGATTTATCATCAATTTGAATTGAACCAACATTTACTGTTAATTCACCTGATATGCTGTCTCTCATTTTGATACCGAGGGAATTACCGTTAGTTTCAAGGCCGATTGATGAATTGATGAATGAACATAGTGAACCTAGCTGAACATAGTTAAAGTTAGATGCAAGTAGTTCCACAAGTGCAGTAGCAGCATTTTTACCTTTGTTAGGTACACAAGCATGACTTGCTCTACCGTGAGAAATAATCATAACACCGTCAATTGTGTAGTGAAAGTCAAAGTCACAGTCCATAGCATCTGCAAATCTTACTAGGTTGTGGTCGTCATATTCGCTACAGTCAACCATAGCATAAGCAGTATCAGGAACAATGTTTACTGCCTTACCTGCGTGAAATTCATTAAGTGTTGTACCGTCATTAGTTTCAGCAGTAATCTCAAGTTGTAAGATACCCTTTTCACATTGACAAATACCGTAGTCACTGTCAGGTGTAAAGCTATATTCAGGCATTTTTTCATTTTCAAAATATGTTTCCATATCCTTCATACCTTTTTCTTCATCTGTACCGTAAATAGCTCTCAAAGTGTTTTTACCTTCAACACCGGCATCTTTAAGTGCCTTTAAGCAGTAAAGGGTAATAAGTGCAGCACCTTTATCATCAGCAACACCTCTGCCGTAAAGTCTGCCGTCTTTTCTTGTTAATTCAAATGGCAGTGAGTCCCAGTTGTTACCTGCAGGTACAACATCAAGGTGAGTAAGTACACCACATAAGTCACCACCGTTGCCAAGCTGTGCATGACCTGCAATATTTTTAATATTCTTAGAGTCAAGACCAAATTCCTTAGCTTTATCAAGAATAAAGTTAAGTGCCTGTTCACAATCTCCCTGATTTTCACCTGAAATAGATTGGAAAGAAATTAAAGTCTTTAAGTCCTTTAGAATGTCCTCTTTATATTTTAAAATGTTTTTACCAAAATACATACTATTACCTCCAAATTATTTTTTTACTTTTCTCTTTCTATAATATAAGAAACCTATATATCCTATGTAAATAACACCGGAAATTAATGTAATAGCAAAACCGGCTGATAGTCCCGGAGTTTTGTAAGTAAACTTAATTTCACTGGTGGAATTTCCATCAACTTTAACAGCCATAAAGCTAACATTTACCTTTTCAATGTTAACTTCTTTACCGTTAACATAAGCACTCCAACCATCTTCATATGGTACAGAGAAAAATACTAAATTGTCTTTGCCTTTATTATCTATTGTAGCAGTAAAACCGTTGTTAATGTACTTAAAGTTTTTACAACTTTGATTTTTTCTGTTTTCACAATCTTTCTTGTATGAATTTTCATTATAAGTAAAGTTGCTTGAAATACCGGTATTTGAATAAGAGTCATTTTCGGTTTTACTATCCTTATATCCGGTGATTGAAGAATACTTCTTCATTTGTTTTTCAGAAAGCACCATAGCTTTCATAAGTGCTTTATCTCTGTTATTTGTAGGAATATCCTTAAATTCCTTACTTGAAATAAAGTCATTGTACATAAAGCCCATAGGTACATAATATTGATTTTCATAAATGTTAACACCGTTTCTGGTGTCCAGATATTTAAATCCCGGCATTTTAGTGTTGCCGTCTTCATCAATAAAGTTTTCATCATCACTAGGATTGTCAAATAAATACTTAACAGACAGTAAACCTCTTAAACCATAAAGCTCTGTATCAGGTCTTGATGCAACATCTCTTGCACTGTCAAAGGTAGGGTAGAAGTCCATAATTGAACCGGGTACTATACTTTGGAATGCTTGAATGTTAGGTATCTGCCAGTACATTCCCAGGTTGTCTGTACATTCATAAAAGTCACTTCTCACATTCTTAATGTCATCAATCTTAAGGTCTTTACCACCATTTAATGAGTAGTCAATGATAAAGCTTTTGTTAGATTGTAGCACACCTAAATATACTAAGTAGTTGCCATATACTGCAACTACTAATGCTAAAGCTAAGGTCAACATTCTCATCATCTTTTTTCTATTGTGAGCAAATGCTTTTAGGATAAATACAAATCCACACATAGAAATAAGTGCAATGCTACCGTAAATCCATAGCCATTCAGGATAATTCTCCAGTCCTAAAGTTGTTTTCTTGTCAGCTTCACTTGTAGTAGGCATTAAGCCAACAAGCAGAAGAATTGCAACAGTTACACCGGCAGAAATTCTTGTAGCCTTTAGCCAGTCAACCTCGGTATTTTCCATAGACATTACTGTTGCAAGAACCAAAATAAGGTCAAACATATAGAACCATCTTGCATAGTAATTCATATTAAATCCTTGGAAAGCTGCATTAAAGATTGGTACAAGTGCAATTACAATCAGTAGTGGAATTAATTTCTTTAACCAATGCTTTTCTTTAGTTTGTAAGAAACCTATAACACCTGTCATACCAACAAGAGGCAACCAACCTGCAATACTTGCCCAATTACCACCACTGTCAGGTGTAAAGTTAGGTCTTGCTGCAATATCAGGTGGGAAGAAGAATGATTCAATAATGTGTACATACTTCTGTGGTGTATCATATACAACTGCATTCCAACCGTTAGGCCATTCTGATAGTCTGTTGTTCTGAATAACAGACAGAATAGATGGCAGAAGAATTACAGCAGTCATAAAGAAACCTATAATAACTTCAAATGCTAATATCAGTAATTCTTTAAATTTAATTTTAGGGTAAGTCTTTGTACAAATTCTAAGTACCCAATAAATAATAACAAATACAACCTGACCTACAAAGAAATAGTAGTTCATTGTACAAGCTAAAAATACACTTAAAGCAACAATGCCTTTTCTCTTTTTGTACATATATTCATCAATAGAATACAGTAAAAGTGGGAAAATCAGTATTGCCTCATGAAAATGATTGAAAAATACATTGTAAACACTAAATCCACTAAATGCATATAGCAAAGCACCAAATACAGCAGTAGATTTGTTCTTTACATATCTTTGTAAGAAAAGATATGATGTAAGTGAGGCACAAGCAATTTTTAAAATTAGCAAAGGCCCCATAAGGTAAGGTACTGCACCTGAAGGGAACAGCAGTGTTATCCAAAAGAAAGGACTGCCAAGTAGATAGAAACTATAACTACCTACAAGGTTAGCACCAAGGTCTGTGGTGTTGCTCCACATTGTGTCACCATTCAAAATAGAATCGTGAACCATCTGATAAAATGGAATTTGTTGAGCATTAAAGTCACCGTAAAATACAAAGTAACCATTACCGGCTATCATATTTGGAATGAAAAACAAACTTGCAAATAAGATACCTAGAAGAAAGGCCATTAGTGCATAGTTCTTTTCTTTTCTATATAAAGATTTTCTTAAATTCATAATTATCCATTATTCCCCTAATTTGTTAAAAATTATTTACTATAAGTCTAAAATAGGATATAATATAACAACAGTATAACATATTATAAAGATTTTTGCATTATATATTTATAATTTTTTGGAGATGAAGTAAAAATGAGTAATAGCCACTTTTTTGCTATGATTAGCAGAATGAAATACATTAACCGTTGGGGGTTAATGAACAATACTTTTAATGAAAATATTAGTGAACATTCATTGCAAGTAGCAATGTTTACCCATTGTCTGATTTTAATGCACAATGATAAATTCGGTGAAAATCTAAATGCAGACAGAGGTGCAGTACTTGGAATGTATCACGATTCCAGTGAGATTATTACAGGTGACTTACCAACACCTATAAAGTACTTTAATCCTGAAATTTGTGATGCATATAAAAAGGTAGAAAATTTGGCAGAAGAAAGGTTACTTTCTCTTTTGCCACAGTCACTAAGACATTATTATGATGATATTTTACATTATAATGAAAAGGATGAACTTCTCCGGAAATATGTAAAAGCCGGTGATAAGATTTCAGCACTTACAAAATGTATGGAAGAAATCAAGGTGGGAAATAGGGAATTTACCGATGCCTTTGAAACAACTAAGAAGTCATTAGAAAATATGAATATGCCTGTAGTTGATGAATTTATAAAAGAATTTATCCCATCATTTCAGCTAACCTTAGATAAGTTAGAATAAGTGTATATAGTTCACATATAAAGCTACCTAATATTATATTTCTTTATTAGAATAAAAATCTTTTACTTTTGGTGTATAATGGTAGAAAATACGAAAGATAAGAGATTTTTACAGAAAGGAATAGTATTATGGCTTATCAGGGAAAAAGAGCAATTACTCCGGAGAAAAAGAAAAAAGAAAAAGTTATTAAGCAACCTACCAATGAACAGTCTATCGTAGTGGATAATGATGTAGTTGATATTTCTTCTAAGTCAACAAAGGCAGTTCATAAGAAGAGAAATACGATTATCCAAGT
Source organism: Ruminococcoides intestinihominis (assembly GCF_040096285.1). Taxonomy (NCBI): domain Bacteria; kingdom Bacillati; phylum Bacillota; class Clostridia; order Eubacteriales; family Oscillospiraceae; genus Ruminococcoides; species Ruminococcoides intestinihominis. The sequence continues at coordinate 26,597 of NZ_JBBMEY010000029.1, forward strand.
TGTTGCAATAGTAATGGCAGTAATTTTTGTTGCTTGTGGTGGTGCTTTGGTATATGCATCCTCAATTATCAGTTCAATTACCGATGACAGTGCAGATAAAGACACAAAGAATTATACAGTTAAGGACGACAGAGGTAACGGTGTTATCTCTGACAACAAACTTCTTGCTAATAAAGATGTGTTAAATGTTATGTTGTTTGGTCAAGATAATAAGGAGTCAAAGTATGATGCAGGTCGTTCAGATACAATGATTCTTGTGTCAGTTGATGTGGTACATAAGCAAATTAAATTAACCTCATTCTTAAGAGATACTTATGTTTATATTCCGTCAGGTGATGATTTTGAAGGCTGGTATAAACTTAATGAGTCATATTCTCATGGTGGAGCAAAGCTAACAGTAAAGACTATTGAAAGTAACTTTGGTATTAAAATTGATAGATATGCTATTGTTGATTTTAGTGGATTTAAGGATATTATTGATGCCTTAGGTGGTTTAACAATTCCTATTACAGGCAATGAAGCAAGATATATTAATGCACAGATTGAACATAACAATCAGAAATGTCCTAAGGTAGCAAAGAAGTATTGTAA